>QNAD01000312.1 GCA_003641345.1 Candidatus Zixiibacteriota bacterium
AAATTGGCTGGCGGATCAAAAACTCAGACCTGCCAACAAGCGTAAGTATGCCTAATAAAAATTTCAAAGGTAAATACTTCAAAGATAATTGGGTGAAGAAATCGTTTACTTGGCTGAAATCTTATTTTACCGGATCTGATATTTACGGTGATATTCTTAGTTATGACGGAGTATATTCCCCGAATATGGAACTATTGGAGAATGAGCTTAACTTTGCAATTAAGATAAAACACCTTAGAGAAAATGTTTCCAATGTAGTAGAACAAATGTTATATACTGGGTATGGAGTAGCTCGTACTTATTGGGATACTATGCTAATTGATAAGTTCTGGAAAACAGGACAACCAATAATTGAGCCGATAGATTCTCGTAATGTATGGTTCAAGTCTCTTGATATGGATGTGAAAGATGTAGTTCGAGTATTTCACGCAGAAGCAATGGACACAGAAGAGCTAAGAGAACGTATTCGAGAATATGACAAATCTTTAGCAGAAACAATTCAGAGAACTGATTCAGATGGTAACACACATTTTCCCGATATAAAAGATACAACTATTGTTTATACTTATGTATATAGGAAAACCATAAGGGTAGAGAAAAGAGAGATTGTATATATTTTTGTCAATCGAGAAACTGGACAGCAAGAACAAAAGCAGTGGTTAGAGATCGAGGAAGAATACCAAGAGAATAAAGCACAAATAGACGCAACAGAGGGAGTATTCGCAGCCCCTAAACCGATAACAGTGAAAAAGACAATATATTATCAAGTTCAATTTATACCCGATCAACAGCTAATTTTGAAGCAACCAGTGACCTATGATGATGGAGAAGTAAAATATAAAGAAGTTATTTATGTGGGAGAACGAAACCCTTATCATTTCTTTGTAGGTGATTCAAGAGAGGACAGTTCTTACCCATTCGGTGCAGCTTATGAAATGAAAGATATATTAGATTTAAGTGTTATCTTTATGAGTATGCTGTCAATACAAATCGGTAAAATGAATAAACCTCAACCGCAGGTGATAAAAGAAGCAATCTTAAATTATAATGAGTTTGTTAATAAACATTGGGATGCTGATTTTATTTTAGAGTATGATGAACAATGGCTATCACAAAATAAACATATTAGTCGAGATCAGGTAGTAACATATAAGGACACGCCTATAAATGATAGATTATTCTTAGTAATGCAGAATGTAATTTCAGAGTCGATAAAATCCACTTCTGGTGCAGTTGACTCAGCTCGTGGTGAAATGCAATATTCAGGTCAATCTGGAGTCTTGGCAAGCCAATTACAAATGGCAAGTCAAACTTACCTAAAATCAGATGAGAACAAATACAAATGGTTTATTAATTCAATAATGGACTGGCTAATGTTCAATATAGTAAATAAACGAAAATTTGCTCACCATATTACAGGATTGGCAGAAGATGGAGTTACCGAAGTTCCAAGAGAAGTGAACACGAATATAATGAATACTCTTAATTCTGATGATTTCAGAGTTGAAACTCACATGCAACCAAGCTCCGAAATAATGAAGCAAACTGAGAAACAACTTATTTTAGATTTAATGAATTCTGGGAAATTTCCATTGAAAGCAGGATTAAAGATATTAGATTTCACAAGTGTAAATGTAGACCAAGTAATGAAAGAACTTGAACAAGAGCAGGGAGTCGCAGAGATTGCAGATTTAATTGAACAGAATCCAGAGCTCCCACAAATCATACAACAATATTTAAGTCAAAAGCAAGGCAATGCTCAACCAGAGCAACCTTAAAGGAGTAAAAAATGAGTGAACAATCAACGGTAGGCAATGAACCTACTACAACCGTAGAAAAGATGAAGATTGGTGAACACGAAGTCAAAGTCAAAAAAATCGGAGAGGGTGAAAACGTTAAATACGAAATTGAAGCTCCCGAAGGTTTAGAAAATGACAAAGGCTTTTTAGAGAAATCCACAAAGGCAATATCAGCTTTAGCGATAGCAAACCAGAAAGGATTTAAAACCAATCAACGAAGCAAAGAATTGGATGAGAGAGAAGCAATACTTGCAAAAAGAGAAGCAAATTTAAAATTACAGGAAGAGACGAAAGTTGAAATTCCTTCCACCGTAGATTTGATGATGAAAGATTTAGGTTTAAGAGATGAGGATGAACTCGAAGATTTAACCTATGCTGAGCGGAAAAGAGCAGAGGACAAAGCAAATGCTAAAATAGCCAATCTGCGAAGTCAAAATGCTAATCAAACTCAGTTAGTAAATTCATTTATCAAAAAAGGTGGTGATTATAATGGTCTGCGTACCTATGCAAATACTCTCAAGTCTCCAATTACTCAGGCTTTAATTAATAGTTATGAGAGAATAAACAAAGGCGTTAAACCTAATTTCGCAACTGATGAACTTGCAAATATACAAAAAGCTCAAATCTCTATCGTAAAACGTGGTGGATTGAGTGCCGGATATACCAAATCACCGGTTGATGTTTTATTGGAATTGGGGAATAATAAAAACCGCCTTTAAGTAGGAGATTATTATGGCTTTTAGCCCAACAATCACAGAAGGCTCAAGAGGTTCTGCTGATACTACGTTGCTGGATGGAGTTAACTCCAGACGTGGATTTAGTTTTGACAAGAAACTTTATAAGTTAGTACCGAATGCAGCCCCTTTTGTTAGTACATTAATGATGTACAAGAAAAAAAGTGTGAATGACCCAGATCATAAATACTTAGAACACAGACCCGCTTGGCTTGACGATAAATATGTCGAATTAAATGGTGCAGTTGCCTGTTCTTCCACTTATGGTGGAAGAACTTTTACAGCGACAGTTACGGAGTCATCATGGGTTAATAATGATAGTGACACAACTCCAAGTCAAAGATGGGTATTCCAATTAGTAGATGCTGATGACCCTTCAAAATATTGTGATTTTTTGCTTTATCAAACAGGGTCAGCTACAAAGATTAAAATTATACAATTAACAGACACTCCCGGATTTGACGGAGCTTCTGGTGACAAATTACATATTATCGGTTCAGCATTTGCAGAAGGAACTAATAAAACAATCGCAACTTATGACAAGGTAAATGTCAAATGGTCATCTTGCCAGATATTCAAAACTCTTGTAAGTGCTTCCAGAACTACAAAAAAAATGTGGGTAGCTGGTGGTAACGAATGGGGAAGACTTGTTAGTGAAGGCGGAGTAAATCATAAAGTTGACATGGAAAGAACTTTTTTATTCGGCAGTCGTTGTATCAAT
>QNAD01000313.1 GCA_003641345.1 Candidatus Zixiibacteriota bacterium
GAAGATGAATCTGAAGCTATGGAACAAATAATTAAAGTAATTGAGTCAGGTTTTGATGAAATAGGCTGATTTCTGCTTGTTTTGTATTAATACTTCCTTTAATTTTCCATTTAGTTAATAATTATTAAAATAGGCGTGTTCGGTTTGATTTTTAAGAGAAAAAAACTAAAAGGAATTCCAATCTCATCCGGCATTGTTTTTGGACATGTTCGAATTGTTGACTCAGATATTATCAAAATTCCAGAAATAATTATTCCAACTTCTCGTTTGAATAGTGAAATCAAATTATTTGACCTTGCACTTGAAAAAACCATTTTAGAATTAAAACAACTTCGCGATTCAGCCGGTAAAAAAATGGGGAACACTATCGTAAAGATTTTCGATGCCCAACTTATGATTGCAACTGATACCGATTTCCTAAATCAAGTAAAAGAAGAAATTTTCAGAAAGAAAAGAAATGCCGGTTTTATTTATCATTCAATGGTTATCAATGCTACTGCACATTTAAAAAGTTCACCTGATAAATATATGCAACAAATGGCTAAAGATATCGAAGCTGTTTCCAATAAAGTTATTAATCACTTGGCTGGTACTACTGTAAAAGATTACCGCTTTGCTCCTAATACAATATTGATTGGAAAATATTTTACCCCCGGTGAAATATTAAGTTACAGACAACAAAAAGCTATTGGTTTCCTTGTAAATGAAGGCGGTAAAAACTCTCACATGGCACTAATTGCCAAAGCTTTAATGTTGCCGGTAGTTCTATATGAAAAAAATATTTCTCAAATACCAAATAATAGCCGGATAATTCTCGATGGAACAGTCGGAGAGATTATAATCAATCCAACTGATGACGATTGGACTAAATATAAAAAATTAAAGACAAAACATGGTCCGGTCACGATAAAGAGAATTAAAAAACTGAAAAATATTCCACCTATTTCTAAAGATGGAAAAAAAATTGAAATTGCATCAAATCTTTCTCTACCAGGTCCGGCAGATGATATTTTATCCGAACGAAAAATTCCGGTTGGCTTGTACAGAACAGAATTTTTATACTTAGCCAAAGGGAAATTCCCCGACGAAGAAACACAGTATCAATTTTATAACGAGATTGCAGAAAAATTTAAAGAAACATCGGTAATACTTAGAACTTTTGATTTAGGTTATGACAAATTAGCGGCTAATAGTTTCTGGCCACATGAAGATAACCCTGCTTTAGGTTGGCGGGGTATTCGTCCGATGTTGGATCTGACTGATATTTTCAAAACTCAAATCAGGGCAATTCTGAGAGCCTCTATTCATAAGAATTTAAAAATAATGTTGCCTATGATTACTGAGGTTTCTGAAATTAATAAAACTAAAAAACTAATTTCCCAGGTTAAGTTATCTCTTAGGAGAGAAAATGTTGCGTTTGATGAAAATATAGAACTTGGCATTATGATTGAGGTACCTTCGGCGGCTATTATGGCTGAATCATTGGCACCAAAAGTTGATTTTATTTCTATCGGGACTAATGATTTGACACAATACACTTTGGCTACTGACCGAATAAATAATAAAGTAGCTTCTCTTTACTCACCACTGAATCCGGCTGTTTTAAAATTATTAAAACTTACCATTGATGCAGGAAAAAACAATAATATACCTGTTTCAATTTGTGGGGAAACAGCAGGAGATATTTTATCACTACCGCTGTTTATTGGGATGGGGATTGATGTGCTATCAATGAACCCAAACAAAATATTTGATTTTTGCAGAACTGTAAATAAAATAGATTTTAAGATTTTAAAATTATTTTCTGATTCTGTTCTAAAAAGTACTAGCACAAAAGAAGTAATAAATAAACTTAATAGATTTAATTTAGCTTTAGATAAAAAACACTAAATAGATAAGGATGTTGAAAATTGACTGATTTAAACAATGTAGAAAAAATCAGAGAAAAAGACCCTGGTAACATGTATAATTCCATTTTTGATTTACCAGAACATTTAGAAGAAGGGTTAAGACTTTGTCAAAAATGGGAGATTGATCCATCTGAATTCACCGATATAAAAAACATAGTTGTTATCGGTATGGGTGGTTCGGCTATGGGAGGTGATTTGGTAAGGTCTTATTTGAGATCAAAATTGATGATTCCTTTCCAAATTTGCCGACATTATGAACTTCCGGAATATGTAGATGATGAAACTTTGGTGATAGTTTCTTCTTATAGCGGTAACACCGAAGAAACATTATCAGCTCTTGATGATGCCATTGACAGAAAATCAATGCTTGTCAGTATTACTACCGGCGGTCTTCTGAATGAAGTAACAAAAATAAATGATATCCCGACTTTAATTCTTCCTGAAGGTCTTCAGCCAAGAGCCGCTTTGGGATATTCCTTTACGCCTATTGTTGCTTTTCTTGAAAAAATTGGACTGTTAAAAAATGGAATCAATGAAATAAAAAAAACTGCCACCACATTGAAAAAGTATCGTGATAACTATATTGAAGATGTTGATACCGATAAAAACATGGCTAAAAAGCTAGCTCAACGTATTCAAGGCAAAACCATAATAATATATACCGGTCCAACTATCACCGATGCGATTGGATATCGTTGGAAATGTCAACTATGCGAAAATAGCAAAATAATGGCTTTTAACAACCAATTTGCTGAATTTAATCATAATGAGCTGGTAGGTTGGTCTGACCAGATAAAAGATTTTGCAGAACAAATAGTCGTTTTATATCTGCGTGATTTTGATGATCATCCCCGGATTAAAGCACGTATGGATATTGTAAAGGGCGTGATAGAACAATACGAAGTAAAGGTAATAGAAATATATTCACGCGGTGATTCTGTTCTGGAAAGAATGTTCAGCCTTATTCAAATAGGCGATTTTGCCTCCTATTACCTTGCTATTTTAAATGAAGAAGATCCGACTCCTGTAAAAATAATTGACTATCTAAAAACTTCTTTAAGTTAAAAAATATAGTAGATAGAAAGTATATTAAAACCCCTGCGGTTTCAAAATCTTCAAATTGAATATGAAGACCACACCGCAAGCGGTGTGCTACCTGTAAGGGAGAGTTTTATTTCCAAATCCAGTAGCAAAAATAGACAGGCAGTTACTATGTTATAAGCACGTTTGTCAGGATGTTGACACTATTTTCGACTTTTCGAATAAGTAAACTGTGGGAAAACCACGAATAGTAGGTTGTAAAGATTTTCTGAAAACTAATAAACATTTTGAAATAACTCA
>QNAD01000314.1 GCA_003641345.1 Candidatus Zixiibacteriota bacterium
AACCAAACTAAAAACTCCGGTTCATCGGCAGTAACGGGAATGTCGGAAAAAACAATAATTTTAATTCCTCCCAGCTTTAGTATTTGTGATTTGAAATTCTGCCAAATTTCAGGCAAAGGTTTATCTGACTTTTCGGTTTTTACGAACAAAACATGTCCTTGCAAAAATTCCGTGATATGAAATCCGATTTCTTCTGCCATCGAATATTCAGCAATTTCCTCCGGCAGGTTTTTGGTTTTTCGGGTCGCATCTATCAGCAGTTTGCCCCCAAAAACTTTTTTCCGTGCCGCATGGTCAAGTACATCCAGATTACCTTGCGAAAAATATAAATCCTCGTCGAAATCACAATTACTAAGAACCGCTTCGGCAACCTGACTGTAATTATTGACATCTACATCAGAGTCAACGGTAATCATTACTTTATTGAACATCATTTGTCCGGCACCCCAAAGAGAATGAGCAACCTTCCATGCGTGTCCGGGGAACCGTTTCTTTAACGAAATGACGGACAGATTATGTGCTACCCCTGCAAACGGTAGATTCATGTCAACGATTTCGGGCAATAGTGTTTGCTTGATTAGTGGCAGGAAAATTCGTTCAGTGGCCTTGCCTAGCCATGCATCTTCCTGTGGCGGAATGCCGACAACTGTTGTAGGATAAACAGCATTATTTTTGTAAGTAATTGCTGTTACATGAAATTTGGGATACCAATCTGGTAGCGAGTAAAATCCTGTATGGTCGCCAAAAGGGCCCTCCCATGCTAAATTTTCTTCGGGGTCAACAAAGCCCTCAATCACAATATCGCAGTCGGCAGGTACTTCAAGGTCTTGCGTCAGGCATTTGACGAGCTCCACCCGTTTTTTTCGTAAAAATCCTGCCAAAATATATTCATCTACATCATCAGGCAGCGGTGCTGTAGCCACATACGAATAAACAGGGTCGCCTCCGAGTGCTACGGCAACAGGCATTTGTTTTTTTAGTTTTTTGTATTTCTCAAAGTGTGCTGCACCACCTTTGTGGATATGCCAGTGCATTCCCGTTGTTTTTTCGTCAAAAATCTGCATGCGATACATACCGAGGTTTCGATTGCCTGTTTCAGGATCTTTGGTGTGTACCAACGGCAGCGTAATAAATTTTCCACCGTCGGCAGGCCAGCATTTTAAAATAGGAAAAATGGATAAATCAGGATTTTTCATTACATTTTGTTGGCAAATGCCTCTGCCGGAAACAGATTTTGGCATCCAAGAAGCAAATTCTTTGAGTTGCGGTAATAATTTCAGTTTGTCGAAAAATGATTGACGCGGTGTTGTAAGTGACTTAAAGATTTCTTCAATTTCTTTACCAATATCATTTAGATGAGAAACACCAAAAATGGAAGCCATTCGTTTTTCTGTTCCAAAAAGATTTATGAGTAATGGAAATTCAGAACCGTTATTCTCAAAAAGCAATGCCTTGTTATCGTTTTTTGATTTTACAATTCTATCTACAATCTCCGTAATTTCTAGTTCCGTAGATACTTTTGTAGAAATTCGATGCAACTCACCCGTTTGTTCAAATTCTTTAATAAAATGCCACAAATCCCGTTTTTCCATATTTGTTGTTAAAGGTTGTTATATTTTCTTTTCTAAATAACGGGTCAGATTACTGGCCGCTAATTCAATATCCCAATCCCGTTTATTGCGGGGCTCCACTTTGTTGGATATGGCACGGATAGCAGAAAAAGGTATCTTTTTCTGAAGTGCTACAAAAAAAAACGCTGCCGATTCCATGGTTTCAATATCCGGATTAAAGATTTTTTTCCGTTCCTCAATCTGCGAAGTGCTGCCACTTGTCGTTTGTACCGTAATGCCTTTTACTTGAGGCAACGATACATCAAACGGTTCTGAGTTTTTCAGCCATCCGCCGGTAAAAGGGAATTCATCTTTTTCCATAAGCCCAACATCGCCTGCAGGGATAAATTGACCGTTATCGTCCACGCCGAAGTCGCCGAAAGTGTCGGCAATTACTTCTACAACAGTTCCAATGGCAAGCGAAGGCGAAAAACCGCCGGCAATTCCAACATTGATAAGTTGGTCATATCTGTTTTTTTCTAAATGGTGCATTAAGTTAAAAGTGGTTTGAACAACACCGACTCCTGTTATTAGGATATCAATTTCATTTGTTAACGAAAATAAGCAATCCGTTTCCCTTTTTGCTTTCTCCAATAAGGGCTGTACTTCTTTTTCGGTAGCAGAAACAATTAATTTTTTCATCGAACAAATAAAACTCAAATTTACAAAAAAATAATACTTATAACTTTCACAATGTTTCAAAGTTATACAGAATTCTTAATCTACCGGTCAATATTATTTTGGAATTATCTAATTATCATTATTGTAAATGGTTTGTTAAGAGGAAAACTGCTATCGAAAAAATGTTCCATTGCATATAAAAATGAGTATGGCAATCTGTTTAATAAAATTCCCTGTTTTGCTGTGAAATGACTGGTTTTTTGATAGATGGCAGAAGAAATTTATTTATTTACCCTTGCATATCCAAAAATATAGTATTTTCTTTGTGCAAACAAAAATATTAAAGCGATGAAAACAATCTTACTTTTTCCGGCTTTATTTTTATTAAGTTTAACTCTTTTAGCTCAAACAACATCTTTTGGTATTGAATGGACTAAATGTTATGGCGGAACAAGTGATGATTATACAAAGTCCATTCAACAAACAACCGATGGTGGTTATATTGTCGCAGGTTATTCCGTGTCAACCGATGGAGATGTCTTCGGAAATCATGGCGATTACGATTATTGGATACTGAAATTAGATGCCAATGGGGATACAGTATGGACAAAATGTTATGGCGGAACAAGTAATGATTATGCTAAGGCTGTCCAACAAACGACTGATGGCGGTTATATTGTGGCTGGACATTCACAATCAACCGATGGTGATGTGTCAGGGAATCATGGTAGTCACGATTATTGGATACTAAAATTAAATTCTTTTGGCAGTATAGAATGGACAAGGTGTTATGGCGGAGCAAATGGTGATTATGCACAATCTATTCAACAAACCACTGATGGCGGTTATATTGTCGCAGGTCATACACAATCAATTAATGGTGATGTCTCCGGGAATCATGGAAATGATGATTATTGGATATTAAAATTAAATGCTATTGGTAATATTATTTGGAGTAAATGTTATGGCGGAGCAAATGGTGATTATGCACAATCTATTCAACAAACCACTGATGGCGG
>QNAD01000315.1 GCA_003641345.1 Candidatus Zixiibacteriota bacterium
GATTTGTTACCAGCTGACCTTTTGGGAACATTGATTTACAGTCAAAAAAAGGAAGAATTCTATGTAAAGAAAGGACCTATTTTCACCAATTTTCTGTTAGCCGACGAAATTAACCGTTCTCCCGCTAAAGTTCAAAGTGCTCTACTCGAAGCCATGCAGGAACGGCAAATCACCATTGGCGAAGAAACATTCAAACTTACAGAACCGTTTTTGGTACTGGCAACCCAAAACCCAATTGAGCAGGAAGGCACCTATCCGCTGCCGGAAGCACAGGTTGACCGTTTTATGCTGAAAGTGGTTATCTCCTACCCGAAAATTGACGAAGAACAACTAATTATTCGTCAAAATCTAAAAAAAGATTTTCCAAAAGCCAACCGTGTAGTAAAACCCGCTGACATTATTAAAGCCCGTGAGGTGGTTAAGGAAGTATATATGGATGAGAAAATTGAAAAATACATTTTAGATTTGGTCTTTTCAACCCGTTTTCCAGAACAATACAGACTGGAAAAATATAAAAGTATGATTTCTTATGGTGCTTCGCCGCGTGCCAGCATCAATTTGGCAATGGCATCCAAGGCGTATGCCTTTATCAAACGCCGTGGTTATGTCATTCCAGAGGATGTACGGATTGTAGCACACGATGTATTACGACACCGTATCGGACTGACTTACGAAGCCGAAGCCGAAAATATAGATACCGTTGACATTATTAATGAAATTCTAAATAATGTTGAAGTTCCGTAGAAATAGGTTCGATTAGATTCCGAAACAAGTTCGGAATGACAAAAAAAAGCAACGAAATAAAAAGAAGCGTCATCCTGAACTTGTTTCAGGAACTAAAAAGAAAAAAATAACAAGATAAAAAGTGGATACAACAGAGATCATAAAAAAAGTCAGGAAAATTGAGATAAAAACACGGGGATTAAGTCACCAGATCTTTGCCGGTGAATACCACAGTGCTTTTAAGGGAAAGGGTATGTCATTTGCCGAAGTACGGGAATATCAATTTGGTGACGACATCCGCAATATCGACTGGCATGTAACCGCCCGATTTCATCATCCGTATGTTAAAGTTTACGAAGAAGAACGCGAGCTAACCGTAATTTTACTGATTGATGTCAGCGGGTCCGAGAATTTTGGTACCTACGAACAGTTTAAACAAGAATTGATTACAGAAATTGCTGCTGTTTTATCTTTCTCTGCCATCCAAAATAACGATAAAATCGGTGTTATCTTTTTCAGCAATAAAGTAGAGAAGTTTATCCCACCGAAAAAAGGGAAAAAACATATTTTACGAATTATCCGTGAGTTACTGGACTTTAAAGCCTCAGAAAATGGTACCGACATCAGCGAAGCCCTACGATATCTGACCAACTCCATCAAAAAACGGAGTATTGCCTTTATTCTTTCAGACTTTATGGATAATGACTTTGAAAAAGCAATAAAAATTGCCAATAACAAACATGATGTCATTGCCCTGCAAATCACTGACAAAGCAGAACACCAACTGCCCAAAGCAGGATTAGTACAATTTTTTGACCCCGAAACTAAACAAACAATGTGGATTGATACCAACAACAGGGAAGTAAGAAAAACTTTTGAAACACATCGCAGACAACAAGAAGAAAAAATTGATACTGTATTTTCGAAAGCAGGCGTTGATAAAGTTACTGTTTTTACGGGCGAAGATTATATCAAACCGTTGAAACAACTCTTTAAAATGCGAACAAAATTTTAACAGCAAAATGAGAGGAATTAAATTATATATTGTATTAATTTTTGTTTTGGCAGTCAGCATTACACAAGCCCAAAACCTAACAATTAAAGCCAACATTGATACGAATCATATTTTGATTGGCGACCCCGTAAATTTCACTTTGCAAATCACCAAACCAACCGGATTTCAAATTACTTTCCCCGAATTACATGACACCATTACCGAGAAAATTGAAATCATTGAGACCGACACCTTAGATACACTATCAACATCAAGCAACGAAATTACTCTAATGAAAAAATATGTTGTCAGTTGTTACGACAGCGGACAATTTGCAATCCCGCCTCTACCATTTGTTTATCAGCAAGATACAACTACCGATACGCTTTACAGTCAACCATTAACTTTGACTTGTCAGACTGTTCCCGTTGATACGGCAAAAAAGGAAATTA
This sequence comes from Candidatus Zixiibacteriota bacterium, assembly GCA_003641345.1. The sequence continues at coordinate 2,170 of QNAD01000315.1, forward strand.
AAGATATCAAGCAACCGTTAAATACGCCGTTTTCGTTTCAAGAATTTGTCAAATACTATCTGCCCTACATTTTGGGTGGTATAATTATTCTGCTGATTCTTTATTTTGCTTACAAATATTACAAAAAGAAACGACAAGAAGCTAAAGAAAAACCGAAAAAGGTATATGTTCCAAAAGAAGCGGCACATACTATTGCCCTCAGAGAGTTAGAATCGCTGAAAGAAAAAAAACTATGGCAAAACGACAAAATCAAACAGTATTACTCCGAACTTACGGATATTCTGAGGACTTATTTGGAAAACCGCTATCGTATCAGTGCGATGGAACAAACCACTTACGAGATTATTTCGATGATGAAACAGCAAAACCTGACCGAACAAGAACAACTCAACTTGCTCTCGTATGTGCTTGAATCCGGTGATTTGGCAAAATTTGCTAAATATAAACCATTGCCCGATGAAAATGATAAAAGCTTGAAGAATGCATTCCGTTTTGTAGAACAAACTAAATTATTGGAAAAACCCATGGAGGAAAAAGATAATAAAACAGATTCTGAAACAAGTTCTCCCAAGGAATAAACGGAAAAATAAAAGATAGAAAATGAATAATATAGAATTCCATAATCCCGATTATTTGTTTTTGCTGATACTAATTCCTGTATTGGCAGGATGGTATATTTGGAAACTAAGGCAACAGCACGCTACCCTCCAAATTTCTTCCACTACCGCCTTTACCAAACTAAAACCAACTTTCAGGGTTTGGTTCCGACACAGCTTATTTATATTCAGGCTTTTGGCAATCACTTTACTTATTATTGTCCTGGCTCGACCACAAAGCTCCAACAGTTGGAAAAATATTTCGACCAAGGGCATTGACATCATTTTGGATATGGACATTTCCGGCAGTATGCTGGCACAAGACTTTAAACCCGACCGTTTGGAAGCCGCCAAAGAAGTTGCTACGGAATTTATTAATGGCAGACCGAACGACCGCATCGGTTTAGTTGTTTTCAGTGGCGAATCGTTTACACAATGTCCTCTAACTACTGACCACGCCAGCGTCATCAATCTGATGAAA
>QNAD01000316.1 GCA_003641345.1 Candidatus Zixiibacteriota bacterium
TAACTTAACATCTTTTTTAACTCATCCAGAGAAGGAATTTTCCCTGAAATTTTAACCTGACCATCCACAACCAGAGCCGGAGTCATCATAACTCCAAAGGTTATAATTTTTTGAATATCAGTAATTTTTTCTATTTGGCATTCAACGCCAGTTTCCTGCACAGCTTTTTGAGTTAGATCAAACAATTCCTGACATTTTGGACAGCCCGTTCCGAGAATCTTGACATCTTTCATATTGTACTCCTAACTAAAATAATTCACCGTAAATAATTCCGGTAATAGTTGACATTACAACTACTAAAACAACAAACACAATGGTCTTTTTGGTACCTATAATTGATCGTATAACTAACATATTTGGCAGTGAAAGAGCGGGACCGGCTAACAGAAGAGCCAACGCAGGACCTTTCCCCATCCCGTTTCCTATCAAACCTTGTAAAATAGGCACCTCTGTTAAAGTTGCAAAATACATAAAGGCACCGACAACCGATGCAAATAAATTTGCTTCAATAGAATTACCACCCACTAATCCACTGATCCATTCCGAGGGGATTAATCCATTTTGACCTACTCTGCCTAATAACAATCCGGCAATTAACACCCCGCCTAAAAGTAATGGGAATATCTGTTTTGCAAAACCGTATGTTTGTGTAAACCAGTCGCCGGACTCGTCTGATCTTCGGCTGATAATAATTGATAACCCAACAACTGCCGTTGAAAATGCAAGTAATGGTTCTTCTGGAAATATGAAAGCAACGACAGCAGTGATAATTCCTGTTAAAGTGATAGGTATCCATGATATTTTAAACCACAAAATTAAAATCAATCCAAATATAGCGGCAGTTAAACCAGTGATATACCATTTAAAAGAATAAATTAAAAACCAAAAACCTGTTGTTTGTTCCGGTTTACTCCAGGTAGCAAAAACTAAAATCACAATCATCGTTAAAAAATATAAAGCATTTTTCCATAGGGGACGTGTTATCTCTTCTTCCGGAAGAGCCATTTGGACTTCATCTTTCTCTTTATCTTCTTTCAAAAAGATAAGATGCATCAATAATCCAATAATAATTGAAAATAAAATAGCACCTACTGCTCTGGCAATCCCTAGCTCATATCCTAAAACGCGAGCGGTAAGAATTATTGCAAGTACATTAATAGCCGGACCTGAATAAAGAAAAGCTATCGCTGGACCGATACCTGCTCCCATGCGGTAGATGCCGGCAAAGAGCGGAAGGACAGTGCAGGAGCAGACTGCTAATATTGTTCCTGAGACTGAGGCAACTCCATAGGATAAAATTTTATTTGCTTTAGCACCCAGATATTTTATAACCGATGCCTGGCTGACAAAAACTGCTATAGCCCCCGCAATAAAAAATGCAGGAATCAAACAGAGAATAACATGCTCCCGGGCATACCATTTGGTTAGAGCAAGGGCTTCGTAAATAGCTCCCGATAATCGTGAGCTATCAACTGGCAGATAATAGAACAATAAAAAAAGACCTGCTATCCATCCTAAAGGTTTCCACTCTGCTTTCCAATTCATATTACATTTCTCTCAAATCTTGATTTTTCAATTTATTATTTGGCGTTTTCGCCAAATAGTTATCTAAAAAAACTATTGTTTTGTTAAAAAAGACACATGTTTTGCATTAGCCAATAGAACATCTTCCACACAACCAAAAAAATTGAGGACACACGGCACCTTTAAACTGTAAAATACTTGCAACCCTCGTTTGTCACTTTCAACAATTCCCGCATTTTTTAGTACAGAAAGATGTTTAGATACTGTTGACATATCATTACCTATTATATCTCTTAATTCACAAACGCATCGTTCCCCTTTTGACAGCTCATCAATAATGTAAAGTCTTGTAGCGTGAGCCATGGCTTTGATAATTCCTGCTCGAACCTCATATTTCTGTCTGGTATTTTCATCCATACTCATTCTCGAAACCCTCATATGTTTTGTTAATTGGCAAAATAGCCAAATAATTTAATATGTCAATAAAATTTTTAAGGAAATAAGTTTTTCAACAATTCCCAAGAGAGGAGTACTCATAATAACACAGAGATTTAATTCATCTAATACATCAAAATTGCACAAGCAGGTATAATTTATTCAAAAAAGTCAAATTGCTTATGATTTTTCAGCTAAAAGACGAGCTCTAATAAATTCAACAAGACCACCAGCATCAATAATTGCCTGTTTGGATGGAGGAAGCGGCACAATTTTAAACTCTTTTCCTTTAGTAATATTTTTTAAAACATTACCATCTATTTCAAGCTCATCACCTAAGTCAGCATCGATATCAGGACAAATCACCATTTGCAAACCAAGATTGATTGCATTTTGTAGAAATATTCTGGCAACATGTCTGGCAATAATAATAGGGTCCCATCCTTTCAAACAGGATGCGGCTTGCTCACGCGATGATCCACAACCAAAATTATCACCTGCAACTATAAAGCTTTTGGCAGGAATCTCTTTGTTGTTTAGCTTGTTATTAAAATCTTTATCGTCGGCAAAAGTGTATTGCGGAGTTTCAGAAGGTAAGACAGTAGCCATATAACGACCCGGATATATAATATCTGTGGAAACATCATCACCAATTTTGTAAACGACTTTACTCATTTTAATTACCTCCTTTGCCTGGGTCAGTTATAACGCCAGTTATGGCACTTGCCGCGGCAACAACAGGTGAACAAAGATAAATTTCGGCATTCGGATTACCCATACGGCCCTTGAAATTTCTATTGGTGGTTGCCAATGCAACTTCTTTATCTCCTAAAGCACCCTGATGCACCCCCAGACAAGCACCACAGCCCGGGTTACATATAACTGCACCTGCATCGGCTAAATCAGCAATATACCCAAGTTCCATTGCTTTACGATAGATACGCCATGTTGCAGGAAAAACCAGTAACCGAGTTAATCTTTCAACTTTTTTACCCTTGACTGTTCGTGCCGCAACTTCAATATCATCTAAACGCCCATTTGTACAGGAACCAATGACAACCTGGTCTATTTTTGTACCGACAACTTTATCAATATTTTTGATATTATCAACTCTATGAGGACAGGCAATCTGAGGAACAAGACTTGAGACATCTATTTCAATTACTTTTTCGTAAACAGCATCATCATCTGGTGAGAATATTTCTATCTTATCAGTAACACCGGCTTCTTCTTTAAGATAACGAAGCGTCTCGGAATCGGGAGGAACTATTCCGGAAGTA
>QNAD01000317.1 GCA_003641345.1 Candidatus Zixiibacteriota bacterium
ACTAAAGAGTTAGCACGATTAACTTCTCCAATTATTCGCTTGGGTAATTTTGTATTTTGGTTAATTTCAACAAATGCTTTTTCCCACTTGTCGGTAAGCATACTCAACTCCGTATCAAAATCAGCAGTTGTTCTCTCTTCGGCAACAGTCCGTACAATAACCCCATAATTTTGTTCTTTAATTGCTTTTAGAATATTTCTTAATCGGGTTCTTTCTTCGTTACTTGTCAACTTTTGAGAAATTGAAATCTTATTGGAGAAAGGTACTAAAACTAGATTTCTTCCGGCAATGGTAATCTCTGAAGTTAGTCGTGGTCCCTTGTTATTAATAGGTTCTTTGGCTACCTGCACAACAATCTTTTGTCCGGGTTTTAGCACATCTTTAATATTTCCATCTTTATTAATGTCATCAACAAGAGAGAAATTTCTTAATGGTACCCGCTGATTGGTAGAAATATTTTTGTTAAGGTAACTATTTAGTGATAAAAACTGGGGACCTAAGTCATGGTAATGCAAAAATGCATCTTTTTTATAGCCCAAATCAACGAATACTGCATTAAGAGAAGGCATTATTTTTTTCACTTTAGCGAGAAAAATAACACCAACAGCAAATTGCCGATTGTTATTTTCCTTTGAGATTTCAACAATTTTATCATCCTCGGTAAGGACTACTGTCAACTCCTCAGAAGAACTTTTTATATACAATTCTTTGTTCACAATTGAAAAATTTAAAAACTGAAAAAGCGAGGAGGAAATAAATAGGTAGAAAAAGCCCTCTCCGAAAAGAAGGCTTCAATTGGTTACAAAAGAAAACTTTTATTTTCTCTTTTTGTGTCGATTCTTTCTTAGCTGTTTCTTTCTTTTATGAATAGAAATTTTGTGCCGTTTTCTTTTTTTACCGCAAGGCATGGTCTAAAATTTTTATTATTTAACCTTTACATTTTTGGCTACTGCCTGAGAAAAAGTTTTTGAAGGTTTGAAAGCCGGAGCATTATGAGCCGGAATGGTTAATGTTGTATTCTTTGAAATGTTACGGGCTAATTTTGCAGCTTTTTTCTTGATGATAAAACTACCAAAACCTCTTAAATAAACATTTTCGCCTTTAGTCATATTGCTTTTTACAACATCCATTAAAGATTCTACAGTTACTAAAACTGTATTTTTGTCAATTCCTGTTGACTTTGAAATTTCGTTTACAATGTCAGCTTTTGTCATAATAGTATGAATTTAATTTGTTTATAATTTGCTAAAATAGGAGCACAAAAGTAATAATTATTTATTATTGACAAATTTTTTTACAAAAAATGAAGAAAAATTTTTATAGGAAGTGAGAAAAGCTCTACTTTACTGGTATTCAGAAGCGAAAAGAAATTTACCTTGGCGGCAAAAAATTAGTTTTTATCGTATTTGGGTGTCGGAAATCATTCTTCAGCAGACACAAGTTAAGCAAGGTCTGTCTTATTTTGAACAATTTATTAAAAGATTTCCGGATTTCCAATCCTTGGCAAATGCAAACGAAAAAGAAGTATTAACCCTTTGGCAAGGATTAGGTTATTATTCGCGTGCCATTAATATGCACAAAGCAGCCAAACAAATTCTGACAGAATTTAATGGGACTCCGCCTCAGACTTATTCTGAAATAAAAAAATTGAAAGGAGTGGGTGACTATACCGCTGCGGCCATTAGTTCCATTGTTTATAATGAACCATACGCTGTTGTTGACGGCAATGTATTTCGTGTATTAAGTCGATTTTTTGCAGATAAAACACCTACGACAACAACCGCAGGGAAAAAACATTTTGTATCGCTTGCCAATACATTATTAGACAAAACCCATCCGGGTGATTTTAATCAGGCAATGATGGAATTAGGAGCTTTGATTTGCACACCGGCTAACCCCAACTGTTTGCAGTGTCCTATAGCAAAACAATGCAAAGGAAAAGATAATTGGAAAAATCTCCCTGTGAAATCAAAAATGATAAAAAACAGAATGCGACATTTCAGCTATTTCATTATACAGAAGAACGATAAGTTCTTTTTGCATAAACGCGGTTCCGATGATATTTATAAAAACATGTATGAACCGCCTTTGATTGAAACGGAAAAAGATATTTCTGCATTATTACAAGAAGTAGAATCACAATGGAAAATAAGAAATGCTAAAATTCAACTTATAGTTGACTACAAGAAACATATTCTTACACATCAAACTATTTTTTATCGTGTATTTTATTTGTCTGCATCACAAAAAGAAATAAAGAAAATTTTTAATAATGGTTATTTTTTAGTTTCAGAAACAGACATAAAAAATTATCCGATTTCAAATATTGTAAAAAAAATTTTTTCCTATTATAAAAAGTTATCTACTTTTGAAAAAAATTTAAACTAAATTAATTATGTCAGTAAACAAAGTTATTTTAATCGGAAATGTAGGGAAAGACCCTGAAATCAGACACATTGAAGCAAATAATGTATCCGTAGCTAAATTTCCCTTAGCAACATCAGAAACTTACAAAAACAAGAGCGGCGAAAAAGTTACAAATACCGAATGGCACAATGTCGTTATGTGGCGTTATCTAGCCGAATTTGCAGAAAAATATATTAAAAAAGGAAACCAGATTTTTGTTGAAGGGAAAATTACCTCTCGCTCCTATGATGACAAAGATGGAAACAAAAGATATATTACCGAAATTATCGCAGATAATGTTCGGTTATTGGGCCGTCGCGATAACAACAATACCGATGAGTCCAAAAACACTACTAATTCGGAATTTGATAATGTTAAAAGTTCCGAAACAGACGATCTCCCTTTCTAAATTAAATTTTTAGCACTTGGAAATTGACCCCGACCCCAGTTGGCTTAGTTTTTTTTCATTTACAACTTACCCAATTACCCCCGATATAGTTATCGGGGGAATTATGGTATTGTTGTTATTGTTTATTTCTGCCCTTATTTCCGGCTCTGAAGTTGCATTCTTTTCATTCTCACCGCAAGATATTGACTTTTTGAAAAAAGGAAAATCCAAGAAGAAAGATATTATATTAAAACTTATAGAAAAAACAGACCAATTGCTTGCAACTATCCTCATTACAAATACTTTTGTCAATATTGGTATTGTTATTTTATCCTCATATTTGACTAATCAGATATTTGATTTTTCGCAATCCAAAGCCTTTGGATTTCTGTTTCAATTAGTTGTTATCACTTTTTTCTTATTACTCTTTGGCGAAATCATGCC
>QNAD01000318.1 GCA_003641345.1 Candidatus Zixiibacteriota bacterium
AACAAGCCAATGATTGTGACAGATGTTGGAGGATTAAAAGAAATTGTTCCCAACGGAAAAGTTGGTTTTGTTGTTGAAAAAGAAAATCCTGAGCAAATAGCTGAAGCTATCAACGATTTTTTTTCAAATAAAAAGGAATCGTTCTTTATTGAAAATATTAAACATGAGAAATTAAAATTCTCTTGGGATGCTATGGCAATGGGATTTAAGTCTTTGTTGACAGAAATAAAAAAGCCCTGACAAGCAGGGCTAAAGATTTTTGAAAAACATTTATAAATTTATTATATTCCTGATACTTGAGAACCAACTCTAAACATAGCACATCTGAAACCAATATCGTCACGACTTTGTTCTTGATCTAAGAAGCGACGGGTTCCGGGACTCATCCAATAAGCTCTGTCATGCCATCCACCACCTTTATAAACGCGTGCTCTGTTGTCAATCATAGTTTGTGCATCTGGATGCCCTCTGTAATTCGTAGCTTTATTGTGCCAATTTCCAAATTGACTTTTTTTACCGACATCATATACTCTGTCAGAGTTTGTGTTGTCTTTATTGGCACTTTCGTCTCTATATTCTAAACTTGACTCAAAATCGCCATCCAAATAATTAATATTGTCGGCAGTATTATAGTTGTAACGATTAAATGCTTCTTCATCTGTTACATCGCGCCATTGAATATGTCCTAATGTATCTTTTTCTGCAATAGCACCTTCTTCATCTCTTATTTGTGTTTTATATACATTACCACGGAAAGGTCTGAATTCGTTAGCGTCTTCTGTTGTAAGATTTCTGTAAACATCCATAACCCACTCATTTACATTTCCTGCCATAGCATACAAGCCATAATCGTTTGGCCACATAGCATCAACCGGAGATGTGATATCGAAAGCATCATTTAACGATCCGGCAGTTCCCATATAGTCACCACGACCACGAACAACATTTGCTCGAATTTGACCTACATTATCAGAACCGTAACCGCTCTTATCGTCCATTCTGATATAATGACCATTCCATGGATAAATTCTTTGATCAAATATCCGTTCTTCAGCCAACATATTTCCGATTAAGCCCAGTGCAGCAAATTCCCATTCAGCTTCTGTTGGCAATCTGTATTTTGGTAGCATAATACCATCTTCCATACGGACTTTACGAAAGTCATTATTAGGATCAAGGTCTTCAATTTGTTGACGAACAGCACCTTCATATTGTCCTGCAAAGTAAGCATCTGTATTAAAGTTTTCTTCCCCTGTTTGACCAACAGGATCCCAATACATTAGTCCTTCACGAATCATAATCATTTCATTAACACGATCGGTACGCCATGCACAATAATTATTTGCTTGTAGCCAATTAACGCCTACTACCGGATAATTTTGATAAGCAGGATGACGGAAATAATACTCAACTTGAGGTTCGTTGTATCCTAACTTCTTACGCCAAACCAAAGTGTCAGGAAGAGCTTTTTTATAAACTTCGGGATAATCAATATAAACTCTGCGTAACCAATAAAGATATTCACGATAGTCAACATTCTTAACTTCTGTTTCATCCATATAGAATGATGAAACGGTTACTCTTCGTTGGATTTCATTCCAGTCATACATGACATCTTGTTCGTGGAGCCCCATAGAGAAAGTTCCACCTTCGATAAAAACCAAACCGGGACCTGTTTCTTGTTCATCATAATATACATATTCAAATCCACCATTTCTAGGGTCGTTATATGCCCATCCGGTAGAATTAGAAGTTTCTTTATCGCACGAAGTAAACAAAAGCAGTGCTAAAACCATACCTGTTAAAAAAACATTTATCTTCTTCATATCAGAAAAATTTCTAATTAAATAACTAAAATGAAGGACAAGTTATTGCCCTAAACTTGGATCTTTTCTTTGGACAGTTAAAAATATATCCGAAAGATATCTCATGTGCTCCCAAAGTAGAGTTTCTTAACTTGGACACAGTCATGTCATAACTATATGCAAATTTTATCTTTTTTTGAATGTATCCAACAACCATCATAAAAGAATCATAATGAAACTTGAAGTTTTGACGCAACCAAATACCTGCAACAATTGATTTACGACTAAGATAAAGTCCATAATTAAATTGTTGAAAATCTCGCTGTTGTTGAAATAAGAAATTTGGAGAAAGTGTCAATTCTCCTCTCCTGAAGCCACTTACTCTTAGCGGAATAGTTGTTCCGTAATGAATAGTAAGTTTACGAGGTAAGACTGCTTCATGATTGTCTCGCCATGATTCTACAGGCTGTGTTAAGTGATGAACAGCAATACCAAAATAATGTTTTGAAGTGAAACCAATTAATCCGGCAGAGAAATCAAAAATATTTTTCTTGAAATCAGTAGGAACAACATCCTCATTTGTAGGGAAAATAGGTCCGTATAGCGGATCAATCATGTCTGGGAAAATATAATTCCAGTTTAAGTTCTTTTGAATGTAAGTTGCTTGAAATCCTCCTCTAATATTAAAGTTTCGGTTGATATTAATGTTATAAGAGTATATTCCGTTTACTGAAACAGTATTTATTGCACCATCACCTTGTACATCATTATAAAGTAACAAACCGACACCACCTTCCAAGAAATCAACATGTTGGTCGTAAGCGGCACTATAGGTTACATAAGTAGATTGTAATTTAGGCCATTGGTTTCTGTAATTTAATGCCAATCGCGGACATTTTTCCGAGCCTGCAAAGGCAGGATTTAAGTATAGTAGGTTTGCGTAAAACTGCGTGAACTCAGGATCTTGAGCGAAACTCTTCTGAGCAACAATCCCTACCAACACCATAATTAAGAAAAAAACTTTCTTCATTCAACAAATTTAAAAATGCAATGATATAAACAATTTTTTATTTATTAAAATTTATTAACATTTTTTTTTGAAACTACAATATTAATGCTTTTACCTCGTTAAAAAAAATTAAATTTACAAAAATTTATTTTATGCGACTTTTTTGGTCTATTTTTCTTTCTCTGTTTGTGGTTTTGACTTCTTTTTCACAGTCGGTTACGGAAATGAGAGAAATACAGTGGAAACAAACTTATTTTCAAAATATTAATAAAAATATTTATTCTTTTGGGAGTGCGGTTTTTGATTCAGAAACGCCACAAATTCCACATTATACTGAGAGCTTTCTTTTGGATATAAAAATTTTTAATAACATACAGATTATTGTACTCCAACGGGATACTTTTTTGTCGAATTCC
>QNAD01000319.1 GCA_003641345.1 Candidatus Zixiibacteriota bacterium
TCATTTCCAACAAAGAACTTTGCGGTTGATATTATTGAAGCAGATTCTCTAATTGATGTTTTACCTGCTAAATTAATAACATTTCCACCTCCGGTTGATTTAACAAGATTATCTCCCAATGGTTGTTCTTCTTTGCTGCCAATCAGGATAATTTTTAAATTATATGTAGAAATAATTTTTTTAATTAGCTCAGAATAGTTGTCATATCCCCAACGCCGTGATTCTGCTACTGCTTGAAAGGCAATTACACAAAAAGGAATATTTTCATTACCAAAAAATTTCCCAAGCAGGTCATTGCCTTGTTTTATATCAGAATCATTTAAAAATAATTTTGGATTTATATAATCGAGCTTTATCTCCTGTGACCTTAAAAGAAGATTAAAATATAAGTGGCTACGATGTTCGGCATTAAGTGGAGCTGGAAGGGGTAATGCTTTGGTTAACAGCAATCGCCGTCCATCAGCAATATACCCAATTCTTTCTTTAACTCCAGCTAATTTAAAACCTGCCGCCGCACCAAATGATGGCGGCAAAATATATCCTAAATCATAATCTCCTTGAGAAACAATATCCTTTATTTTCATAACTGCAATCAATCCATGGACATGCTCTGAAGGAATTTTCACAACATTATCAATAGCCGGATTTTGCTCATATATTCCAGCTATATTTTCAGGAGTTAAAACAGTTATCCTTGCTCCAGAGTGAGCTTCACCTATTTGATTTATCATAGGCAAAGACATAATGCAATCACCTAAATGATTAGGTGTTCTGATAATAATTTTATTTGTCATTACCCAATATATTTGCTTTCAAGTTTAGCTCTGTCAATTAGATTTTTTTTTATTTCCTCAAGATATTTAACGCGTGCTTCCAAAAAGAAAATATAGCTATCATTATATGACATTTTAGATATCTGGCCATCATCATAGCGATATTTAGCAATATCCATTTTATTTTTTGCAAGACCAATTTGTTTTTCAAGAATTTCAAGTTTACGATGACTGATACCAATATTGTTAACCAAATCTCTAATTTCTGCTTTGATTGCCTTTCTGACCGATTCAAATTCCAATCTTGATTTTTCTGAAGTAATATAAGCGGCATTTACAGCGGCTTTTGAAGAGCCTCCATCAAACAATGGATAAGTTAAATTTACAGCCAAGCCCCAACTGTTTGTTTTAATATCATCGTTCGGGGTATCATCAAATTCAACAGTACCCCTCCCCATAGAATAATTCGCTGTTAAGTTTCCGGTTAAACCGTGTGAACCGGCTTGAAAATCTGCCGCTCTTTTTTCTTTCTCATAAATATGCTTAGCTTTTTTAAGCGGTGCAGATGCTTCCCAATTGCTTATCAATCTATTTTTTTCAGATTCGCTTATTGGTTCTGATTTCTCAGGTATCATTACGTCAAATTTTTTATCATTATCAATGTCAAGAAGTGCTCTGAGAGATCTTTGTTTTGCCTCCGATTGATTGACAATATCAAACTGATTAAGCTCTTCATCGAGATATTTCGATGAACTTTCCAGCCACATTTCTTCTGAAATAACCTCATCAATAAATTTTAGAGAATCAATCTCTACATTAAGCTTTGCAGTTTCAACTTTAGCTTCGGAAATTTTTTCTTCAAGACTCATTTTCAGCACACCAATATAAGCATTGATAACTTCTTCTTTTAGAGATGCAATTTCTTCCAGTTGATTTATTCGTGCAATCTCAAGGTCGTCATGTTTATTATTAAGTTCATATTTGGCACTGGAAGGCTGCAAAATTGGCTGAACAAATTCAAAATCAAAAAAACCTTGCTGGGTTAATTCATTTATTTCAGTATCGGACAAAGCAGTATTAGGATACTTGGCATCGCTCCGTTTTAAATTTGCAGTTACTTTAAGATTTCCACCGGTAATCAAGCTTTGGTCTAACTGTATATTTGAACGATACTCAAAATCTGTTGTTTTGAATAAAGATTTTTGAGTGGCACCACCAAAAAACCTAAAAGATTCATTTACAGAATAGGAAGGCAACGACCCGTTTAGAAAAACTTTCGGAACATAGAAATTAACTTTTTTAGCATAGTATTGTTTTTCAGCAACTTCCAGATTCCCTTCGATAATACTGCCTCGACTTGATTCTGTTATAGAAATTGTTAGTGCATCTTCAAGAGTTATTACTTCGGCTTTGGTAAAATTTGTTAAAACTAACAAAACCAAAAAACAATTTATAAAAAACTTCATTGGCTATCCTGTTAATTGTAAAGGTTAATTATTCATATCTAAGAGCATCAATAACATTCAGATTCGATGCTTGTTTAGCGGGGTACAAGCCAAATATAACGCCAACTGCAGTTGAGACACCTACTGAAAGAGCTATGGAAAAGATTGATACAATTGTGGGCCAATCTGCATAAAAGGCAATTGCCTTAGCAAGCGACACGCCGATTGCTACACCAATCGCACAGCCTATCAGACATATCGTCACTGCTTCAATTAAGAACTGACGCATTATATCAATTCGGGTAGCACCAACAGCCCTCCGAACACCAATCTCTCTGGTTCTTTCAAGGACAGTAGCCAACATTATATTCATAATACCAATTCCACCGACTAATAAGGCAATCCCCGCAATAGCACCCATGACAATATTAAATATTTGTTGAGTTTTTTGCGTTTGCCTTAACAACGACTCAGGAACAACAATTTCATAATCCTCAACTCCCATATGACGACGATTTAATATTTGTTCAATAAGTTTTGTTACCGGTTTGATATATTTAAGGTCCGTTACTGTAACTGTCAGTTGGTCAATCTCCGGAGTTTGAAATTTTTGAATTTCTTCATCCTTCATAATAATAAAGCGTCGCCCTCCGGTAATACTTTGCGACGATGCGACCCTGTCTAATTTTTTTAGAGCTGTATTAAAAGGAATATAAACATCTTCATTCAGGTTCTTAAGTTGAAACCCCTCTACTTTCCCTCGCCCAATATATTTATCAGCCATCACCCCAACCACTTTAAAAGTCAGATCGCCAATTTTCACCATCTTACCTATTGGATTATCAAAAGCGAATAAGTTTCGTTTCGCCTTAGCTCCCAAAACACAGACCTCAGAAAATGCTTCGTTATCATAATCGGTAATAAAACGTCCGTATTCAACTTCAATAGATGTTGAAAAAACATACGAAGGGATAGTAGCCACTACTCTCACCGGAGCCTCTTGGGAACCA
>QNAD01000320.1 GCA_003641345.1 Candidatus Zixiibacteriota bacterium
AAAATATTTGAATGTGCTGTCAGAAGATGTTACCCCTTGACCGCAATGTGTGCCTGATGGGTCATAGGCGTCAATTATTGTCCCCGTAGGTGCTGGCTGTCCGTTGATATAGACATAACCGCCATATGAAGCAAAATACCGAGTAACAATAAAGTCCGCTTGAATTACTCCTGAGAATAGCAGAATAAAAGCGACAATAAATATGGTCGAAAAATGTTTTCTCACATTTTACCTAGCGTTTTTATGTCCCGATCGGGATTAACCGACCGGGACTTTTATATTTATGTGACTCCTATTTTAGGAGAGTCATTTTCTTTGTCTCAGAATAATTATCGGCAGTCAAGCGGTAGAAGTAAATACCCGAAGAAACAGTTTTTCCGTTCTTATCGGTACCATCCCAGGTAATTTCATTGGCACCGGCTGTAACCTGTCCATCAAATGGAGTGACAACGAGTTTACCGAGGATATTATAAACTTCAATCTTAGCCTGACCGGCTTTAGCCATACTGAATTTAATTGTAGTCGATGGGTTAAACGGATTCGGGTAGTTTTGGTTAAGTGAATAACTTCCCGGAAGCGGTTTAATATCATCGGATGTTGTTAGGGCGGCGACTTCAATTCTGTCACCGTTCTGAGTCCATGTAAATGATTCATCAGTATTATGACCATCAACAACCAGATGGAATGTTTCGCCAATTTTCACACCGTCGATTTCGGAAGTATTTGGATCATCAGCATAGACTGACATAAATCCAAATAGCCCTTTGTCATCAATAGTGAAACTACCAACAGTTACACCGTCTGAGTTTTGAGCTGTAATCTTAGACCCTGAACCAACAGGATAACCGTTAAGAGTTAGGGCGTTTGAATAAAGGCTTACCCATTTATTGGTTTTGGCAAAATCTTCACCAGCATCGGCGGCTAATTTCGCAGTTGAAAGTTTAGCCAGCGGTGTGGCTTTGCCGGTTCCAGGGTAAGTTAGAATATCGTTTGCAAATACTTTAATCCAATAACCATAAGAAGAACTCATTATGTCTAATGTGCTTAATGGGTCATTAGGAATATAAACAGAACCGCCATCTTCAAAGCCATATACAATATCAATATTGCTATCATCGATTGATGCAAGGGCGTCAACTGTTGGTAATGATATTTCAGGAAGGTAAGAAACGAGGTTCCATCCTGCTGTAAGACCAATAGGTGTAGTCTCAGGAACAGGAGCGCCAGTTATTTCAAGAGTAAGAGTATTACATCCTTCGGCAATCTTGACCCAGTAACCGCTCAGATGATCCACTTCTTTTAAAGTAGAGAACTGCGGAAGTGATGGGACGTAAGTCAAACCACCTTGTTCAAAGCCATGAACAACTTCGATACAATCAGCAACTGATGCCAAAACTTCCATAATTTCATCGTTCTCAGTATCAGCTTTCCAGCTTATGAGATTCCAGTTTTCGACTAAATCAAAGGAATGAGTAATTTCATAAGATGCAGCCAGACAAACTTCATCATAATCGCCTTGACCAGTCCATATCGGAGTATGACTTGGGATAGCTTCAATGTTATTGATAAAGAACCGAATAACATCACCTTGATTAACAGCTTCAATAAAAGTTCCTTCAGAAGTTGTGCCTGTGCCATAGACTGGCATTAAACCGTAGGAGCCTTCTTCGGTTACATAGAAGCTACCGACATGAATGTCATCGATTGTATAAGCATCGACAACCGAGCCAATCGGTATCGGCATATCATTGAGAGTATTAGTTCCACAATAGAAATCCATCCAGAATGGTGTTGTCACAATTTCCGGAACGGCTTTCGATTCAATCATAAAGCCGGATGCTGGAGGACTAATGTCTCTTTTTATCCATGGATAATAATTTTCTTTATAAGCATAGATTGTGAAAATTCCAATAGTAATATTATCAAATGCAAAGGCACCGAAACTATTGGTTTGAACAGAAGCAACAGTTCCTTTTGCGAAAGGATAACTGTCCCAGAGTTCAACAGTTGCATCGGCAACAGGGTCTCCCGATTCGTCAACAATCGTACCACAGGTAAATGAATTATTTGTCTGAACGCCTATACCGCCATCAATAAGAAATGGATTAGCAGTCATTGCACCAGAACCGCAGTCATATGTGTAAAGAATATCATTAACCGTTAAACCGTAAATGTCATCAGCTATTTCGGCATCAAGTGAGAAATATAATGTCGCCAAGTGCCCGCCACCTGCAGGAATATTAGATTCTCCGCCAGAGACATTGGCTGTAATGTTAATAGTACGAATACCTTCATTCTGAATATTTACAGTTTTGTCAGCTAGATATTCAAGTCCACTGCCAACGAAACTGACAGAATCAAGATTTATCATGTCTGTTGGCCAGCCTAATTGTAAGGTTAAGGCAGTTAATTCACATTCATTGCCGTAAGTAAGGTCAACGGCGATTCTTGAACCTGGTACTGTTGCAGGCTGGCTTACTGTAAGCATATAAGGAGGGATACAATCTTCAACAGTAATCAAAAATAGTTCTTCACTTGTTGTATTACCATCAAATGCTGACAGGGTTAAATTATGAACACCGGCATCATCGTAACTTGGATTGTATGTCAAATCTCCGGTGCCATTCCCATTGTCAACAAACTTCATGCTGTCATTTCCACCGGTTAAAGTAAGAATAATCGGATCACCATCCGGGTCAACAGCGGAGAATGTTATTTCGAGATAATCACATTCTGTCATAACTATATCATCAATAGTTGCAATAACAGGTGATTGATTGGTATTGGTAACAGTAATTGTTATAGTTTCTTCGGCAGTTAAATCACCATCGGATACGGTGAAGGTAGCGGAATAAGTTCCGGCATCATCAAAAGTAGGAATCCAGTCAAAAATCTGGGTAGCGATATCGAAAGTAGCTTCTACCGGAAGATCTATTGAACTCATAGAATAAGAAAGAGTGTTACCGTCCGGATCGGAACCGGTAATAGTGAAATTCAAATTGGCATTCTCACTAATAGTTTTGTCACCAATAGCATCCAAAACAGGAGTGCGGTTGACATTAGCTACTGTAATTGTAAAAGTTTCTTCGGCGGTTAAATCACCATCGGAAACAGTTACCGTAGCAGTATAAACACCAGCATCATCATAAGTCGGAGTCCAGTCAAAAACACCGCCTACAAAAGTATAGCCAGCAGGAAGGTCAGATGTCATTGTGTATGTC
>QNAD01000321.1 GCA_003641345.1 Candidatus Zixiibacteriota bacterium
TGATGCTTCATTTGATCCGTATGAATCAACACTAGAGCTATTAAAAGAAATGCTTCATCAAGAGACAGAAGCTTCATCTTTTAACGAAACCGTAACCATTTGTGAAAAAATCATGAACGATTTCATAATCGAAGGGAAATTATTAGAAGCATCTCTATTACTTCAATATATGAAAAAATTCGGCTCAAAAATGGCACATAAAAAACCGATGTGGTCAGAACGAATCAAAGAAACAGTGACAATTTTCGGAAGCAGGGAAAAATTAAGAATTTTGTCACAATCATTAAATAATTATCCTGAGATTGGCGCAGGATTCTTAAAGCAATATTTGAATAATTTCGGATGGGAAGCTTTGATTGGGCTTACCGGACTTATTCCAGAACTTAAAAACCAATCCCAAAAAGATGCTCTTTGTGATTATCTTGCTGTTACTGGTCAGAAAAACATAAATATCATTTCCAGAGGTGTTGATGATAAAAATCCGGAAATTGTTAAAAATTGTGTTATAGTTCTCGGCCGAATAGATTCTAATCAGGCCCTCAAATATTTATTAAAAGTAGTTAAACATAACAATCGGAATGTAAGATTAACTCTGGCTGAATCTCTCAAAGAGAGTGAACTAAAAGATGCTATTGAAATTCTGAAAAATCTTGCTGTTGACAAAGATCCGGAAATTCGTAAAGTAGCAGTTAGTTCATTAAGTTCCAAACACGGACCAAAGGCTTTTGAGGCTATCGCAGAAATCATAAATGATGATAATTTTGAAGAAATTGACAGAAATGACCAACAATTGATGTTTAATGCATTTTCAATTCTGGGAGGGGATATTGCCGTAACCTATTTTTTGAAATTAATTTTAAGATATAATTTGATTGGCAGTTCTGCATTAAAATTTTATCGTTCGGCAGCATTTGAAGCTTTGTCATTGAATAAGAGTGAAAAAGCTGACCAGGTATTAGTAAAACTATCTAATAGTTGGCGCCCATCTATAAAACAATCTGCACAGAAAACTCTCAATATTAGACGAACGGTTATGTACGGAGGTGAGGATGAATAACGCAACCAATGATATGGATTTTAGAGTTCTTGCCGGTGAGGTCGAAGAAAAATTATTGAACCAATTTTTTGTGGTTTATAAAAATTCAAGAATTGTGGAAAATATTAATCCTACATTCAAAAGTCAGTGTTTAATATTTTATGAGCTTTTGAAGCAACTTCAACAAGATGCTGATGCAGTTTCAATTAAAACTGTACGCGGAAGATATTTTGTTAATGAACGATTAGTTAAATTTGATGATACTGGCTTATCTGGTGCTTATTCGATTGTAAAAGAATGGAAGACACTGGGAATAGGTGGAGTTAGTTTCTCAGATAAGATAAATCAGGAACAAATAGAATTCTTTTTCAGATTTATTTCCGGTATAAAACCGAATTCGCAGAACCTCGAATCTTTATCTATGAGCCTAAAAGCACATAAACTATCAAATATACAACTGATGAGTTTGATAGAGCTTGAAGATAATGAATCGTGCCTTCCCGATGAAGTAAGAAAACAATTCAGAACTGCCGCAAGGAAAACATTTTTTCAAGCAGTTAATGTTGTTGAAGAAGTTATGGTCAATACTATGCACGAACGTGATATTAATATTGGTAAAACCAAAAGAGTTGTTCATGCTTTAATTGATCATATTACTCACGATGAATCCTCACTAATAGAATTAACAGCTATTAAAGATTTTGATGATTACACTTATGCTCATTCAACAAATGTCTGCATTTATTCTTTAACAATGGGTGTTAGATTAAGTTTAGATAGAGCCAGATTATCACAACTTGGCTTTACCGCCCTTTTTCACGATGTTGGAAAAGTCAAGTTGCCAACAGACTTGATCAATAAACCGGATGCCTATGATGAAAATGATTGGATTCAAATGCAACGTCATCCATTATTGGGCGCTAAAACAATATTAAGAAATATAAAATTTGATGCTCACTCTGCCAGAGCGGCTCGAGGTGCTTTTGAACATCATATCAACAATGATTTTACAGGTTACCCAACACTTAAACTCAACAAACGGAACACGACCCTATTTTCAAAAATTATATCAATCGTAGATACTTTTGATGCTTTAACTTCCGGACGAGTATATTTAAAAAAAACAATTACACCTGATAAGGTTTTGAAAAAAATGCACTATCAGATGAAAATAAAATTTGACCCTTTTCTTTTGAAAATCTTCAATGATATTATTGGTATTTATCCGGCAGGGACATTAGTACAGCTTTCATCAGATGAAATAGCTGTGGTACTTACAAATAATGATAAGGACATCTCCAATCCATTTGTTCAGATTGTTGGTGATAGGGACGGACTTTTGGATGAATCTATCTGGGTTGACCTTTCATCGGAACTTGAGAATAACCGAAAAATAGTCAGGCAAATTGATCCTGCAGAATATGGATTGGATATTAAAGATTTTATTTTGAATGATTAAAACTGATAACTCATTGATATTTTAAAAATATCTTTTCTATTTGATTCATAATCAAAACTTAATGTTTCCTGTATTTCCTTTTTCGGAAACCCTGACAAATGAGCATCGGTGAAAGCATCAAACATTGATATAAAAGTAACAATTACTGACAACCATGTAAATTTATTACGTTGATCTTTTCTGTTCAAAAATTTTGAATAAAGATCATTTCTTAAAGATATATCATTTATATCAGCGGCATCATATTGATTTCTGAAATCTGATGTCTGATTCCCATATTTTATTGCAGATGAAATAAACCAGACATCTAACCCAAAAAATAGAAGAGCTTTATATTTTCGCTTATTGCCATATTGCCCCCATCCGGGAATTATCATTGATTTAAAAAGTGCTTTGGTTGGATTTTGAACTAAACTCTTTTCAAAATTCCTTGGGTCATCTGCTTTTGTATAAGCAGAAAATATATTACCCGGGAGAAAAATTGAGGTGTCAATAACAAGAGCTGAATCCTGAGCAAGACTATCACTAACAATTCCATTTTGGGAATCATCTATGTTTTGTGCTGTTACTGTTACTGTTACTGAAATAATTAATAATATACCGACAACTGCCAATTTCATAATATCAAGCAAATATTTTTAGAGCTTTTTCTAATACTGTAATTTCAATCATATCCGATGGAACCTCAATTATTTCTCCATCCAGATAAAGATTATACCCCTCAA
>QNAD01000322.1 GCA_003641345.1 Candidatus Zixiibacteriota bacterium
GCGTCCAAGACTGGACGAAACCCGGGATGAAGATGTTATTGAACTTGATTTATGTGAATATTTTTTTGAATACTTATCAAAATTAGAGAATTGAGTAGTTTGCTTTTTGATTTTATTACTATTGCTATCATTAGTATAAATCAACGGCATTAAACATGGAAAATCATGAGTTTGAGGCAGTCCATCAGTGGACATTTTTTTTGATGCTGGATTTTCTGAGTAATCAGAACCTTCGCTGAGTGTAGGAGCGATATACTTTTGAGAATTTAAATTAATTTTATCAAGTAGATTGTATTGTAATACCGAACTTGCCGTTCCGGTAAAGAGAAATGCCGCAACAATCAGAGTAACAACAGTGTTGTTTACTATTGAAAACTTGTCATTTTTAATTATCTTCATCATTGGTTGTCGAATATACCCTATATTTTAATTAAGTCAATTCAAATTAGCTTAATCGTTGACATTAGAACAGTTATAAAATAAATTATTATAATAATATAATTATCGACCTAAAATAGTTTATAGTAAACAATAAAAGGAATTAATGATGTTTAAAAAAAACCTAATTACTGCACTATTTTTCATACTATTATGCTCCATTTCAACCCAAATATATGCGGCTGAATCTATTTCTTATAAACTGGATAACGGCATGGAAGTAATTCTAAAGGAAAAACATGGATCACCCATGATTGCCAGCGTTATCTTTGTTAAATCAGGAAGCAAATATGAATCCAAATATGAAAATGGTATAACTCATTTTCTTGAACATCTTTTATTTAACGGTACTTCTTCTTTGAGCAGAGAAGATATTGATGGTTCAATAAGAGATTTAGGCGGGTATATCAATGCTTTTACTCGTAAAGATATGACTGCTTTTATGGTTTTAATGCCAAATCAATATATTGAT
The DNA here is from genome assembly GCA_003641345.1 of Candidatus Zixiibacteriota bacterium. The sequence goes on from QNAD01000322.1 coordinate 911, forward strand.
TATGGATTAACGGTTCAAATTGATATGCTTTTTAATTCTCTTATTATTGAAGAAGAACTTTCAAAAGAAAGAAAAGTAGTAATTGAAGAGATTAAAAGTTCTGCAGATTCCCCCGGTTCAGCGGCTTATGATTTTTTCAATCAGGTTGCCTATGCTGGAACTCCCTATAATCGAAAGGTTTTAGGATATGAATCGTTTATTTCCAATATTCCCAAAGAAGCTATAGTTCAGTATTGGAAATCTTCTTACAGGCCGGATAATATGACTGCTTTAATAATTGGCGATTTTGAAACTGATAAGATGAAAGAGGTTGTAGCAAAAATTTTAGGAAAAGCTAAAGCTGACCAACCGGTCATGGACTCAACACAGATTAACAATATTATAAATAACGACAAGGAAATAGAATCCGAAGTTAAAGACTATTCAATAACCGGACAAACCATTGTTGATACTACCGCCAACGTGAAATCTACTTATATCAATTTTTCTTTTAATGCCCCGCATTTTACAGATTCTGCTTACTTGCCGATGGATTTGCTGAGTAAATATCTTGCGATGGATGATATTTCTCCACTCAAAACAGCTCTTAAAAGTGGTGCAACTCCTTTGGCAGATGAAGTCTCTGTTTCTCTTGAAACTTACGAAGAGTTTTCCAGATTTGAAATTTCTGTCATTACAAGTAATGCGGATAATCGAGATCAGATTATTGATATAATATTAAATCAGGTAACAAATATAAGTAAATATAATGCAGACAATGAAGTAATCGAAGGGATTAAAATTTCTACCAAAACTTCTGAAATATATTACTCTGACAAACTGCATTATTATGCTTTTATAATTGCTCCGATGATGATGACTGCCGGATGGGATTATATTCAGGAGTACCCTGAACTAATAAATACTGTTAATTGGGAAGATTGTAAAAAGGCTGCTGAAATCTGGTTAGACAACCCTAATTATATTGCCACTGTGGTAAAACCCAACCCGGAAGGAGTCGAAGGATTTACTCCCCGTTCTTTAGCAGTCGAAGAAGTTATAAGTCATTTTGATTCGGTTAAATTTGACAGGTATAACCTGGTTGATAAAGAAAAAATAAATTACCCTCAAACTGATTCAGTCAATTTTGAACTTGTTGAAAAAGCCGAATACCATCGGGAAACTCTGCATAATGGTTTAACTGTAATTGTAAAATCACATCCGGATAGTCGGGTCTTTGCTTTAAATGTGTTGGGGAAAGATAGAACTGCCAACGAGCCAGATGGCAAAGGCGGGATAACTGATTTTATGAATCGTTGTATTGAAAAAGGCACAGTAACAAGAAACTCTTTTGAACTGACTCGTGATTTATCCAAAATTGGTGCCAATATAACGCTTTATGATAATCCCTGGATTCCATTTGATGATCGCTATACTACCAGACAATATTCATTTATGAAGTTTGAGACTATCGATGATTTTGCTGAAAAAGGTTTTCACCTTTTTACGGAAATGATTTTGTATCCTTCGTTCGACTCAATTGAAGTTGAAAATGTAAGACAACAAATGATGGGCATATTAGGTCGAAATTCTGTTTCTCCAAGAAAAGTTGCCCGCAATCTGTTTTATTCCACTCTGTTTGATAATTCATCGTTTGCCAGACCAATTATGGGTACGATGCGTTCTGTCGGTTCGATTACTGTTGAAGATTTAAAAGATTATCACGCAAAATTTTATTCCCCCGAAAATATGATAATTTCAATAGTGTCCAATAAACCTATTTCAGAAGTTATGAGTATGGTCAACAGAAGATTCGGTTCATTAGTTCCAAGCGGATTTGCGGGTAATGTTGCACAAGAACCGGAACCGCTTTTTGAAATAAAATCAGCCCATTCGGACTTAGACAAAGAACAGATTTCTATTTATTTGGGAGGAACTCTTCCGGGAGCCAGTAGCGAAGATGCTCCTGCTTTAATAATTGCCAATTCAATTCTTTCCAGCCGTTTATATTTAAATCTTCGTGAAAAGGACGGATTGGCTTATTCGGTTGGCGCCGGTGCAAGATTTGATAAAGATTTTGGTTGGTATTACAGCGTAATTGGTACAGGTTATGAAAATTACCAAAAAGCAGTCGATGGGATTTTACTTCAGATTGACAAACTCAAATATGACGGACCGGAAATTCAGGAAATCAATAAAGCCCGTAATCAAATATGGGGCAGATTAATGAGTGCTAAATTATCTAATATTAATCAGGCTTATTATCTGTGTCGTGATGAATATTTGGGTCGTCCTATTCCGTATGATAATCATTTTATCAA
>QNAD01000323.1 GCA_003641345.1 Candidatus Zixiibacteriota bacterium
AGGTCTATCTTTTCTTTCGACATTTCTCGGTTTAACCGGAATCATATCTGTTATTAAAGATTTTAGAATAAACGGCGTTGTCACAACATGTAGTAAAATTGCAGGCAAATAACTTGATACTCCCATAGTCAATGAAATAAATAAGTTCATTGAGAAAATGGCAGAAATCAATAATCCAAATACCACCCCTACAATTAAACGATAGATAAAACATAAACCGGCAGCTTGTAAAACTTGTATTAGATTTACTTTTTTGCTAAACAGAGTTATGATAAACCCGTAAAATACAATTTCTATCATAATGTTTATCAATGAAACTTTACTTAGCTCCATGCCTAACTTAGCAGGAAAAATCACTAATGGCACTATTGTTACCAGTAAAGATAAAAGTAATATCTGACGACCGACACGACCGCTCAAATTCATATCAATTCCTTTTTAATTATATCCCAATAATTTTTCGATTTTCATTCGGATAGATCCAAGATTCGATGTTGATTTAGCAACGAAGACATATATCCCGTCTTCCTTATAAATCTGATAAAAAGTCGTTCCATCTGTTTCAATAAGAATAGTTCTTACTTCACCGAATGATTTGGGTTTTAATTCATTATTTAAAAGATTTCCAATAGCTACTAATTGAGCGGCACATGATTCAGAATTCATCTGAAGTGACCATTCAGAATCAACAATCAGTCCTTCGAAAGTGATAAACAAAGAACCATCAATACCCGGAATAGTAACAGCCGATTCAATAATTTCACGTGTAGAAATCGGTTCACACGGAGATTCAACTCTATTAACAACTTCAATTTCCTCATCAGGGACAGAGTCTTTCTTCTTACTCTGCATAATGACTGTTTGTTCTTCCGGAATTTTTTTAGCTATATCCAGAAGCTTTTTCACTTGTTCATTAGTAGGATCAACAGCATGTAAATTCTTAAGTTTGTTGATAGCTTTTTGAAATTCACCTTTATAAATGAAAATCTCAGCAAACAAAACTTCAATAGGACGGGTATTACCATCAATTTTTGCTGCTTCTTTCAATTCAATCTCAGCCCAATCATACAGACCACGGTCAAGATTTATTTTAGACATAACCAAATGAGCTGAACCATATTTGGAATGGACTTTTAATCCATTCTTACAGATAGTAAAAGCTTTATCAAGCTCGCCTTTCTTGCGATAGGCTTCAGCTAAAGCGGCAAAAATCTGTGAATTTGGGTCATCATCCAGAATTCTCTGGCACTTTACAATTCTATCATCTAATTCTAATGTTCTTGTCATATTATCTATAATTTATTACAGGACATTCATTTCCGAAACAAATATTTTAACTTATTTATATATATATATCCTACATATGGTTATGTCAACTTCAAAGATTCAACCGAGAATCTTTTTTGTCTCAATAATTCCATACAAAAAAAGACCAAAAGTTATCACCATAAGAGCTGGAATGATAAATATTGGAAGTGTTAATATTTCAAAAGCTTGAGCCAAATACCCTAACTGGCTAATTGTTAATACCACAAAACCAAAAACAAAAAGTTGCCAGCTTTTACTTAAATTTCCACCCTTGACAAGCTTATAAATGCTAAGAGCTCCTAAAATACACCCAAAAGCAAGAACCAGTATAAAAACATTTAAAAATATCGGCGGGCTGGTTATAACCGCAAAGTTAGCAGCATTTGCATTTGTTGCAGTTAGAAGAACGGCAAAACCGAATAACATAATTTTTTTCATTTTTAACCTCTTACCATTTTTACGACTTTATCAGCACGCTTTAAAGTGCGATAAAAGTTTTCTTCAATATTATACCTTTTAACAATCTCTCTTCTTACTGCCAAAGGATTAGAAATCTCTTTCTTCACCTTCCCCGTTACATTCTGAAAAGGACCAACTCCTAATAATTGAAATACAAATTCAAGTTGCTCCACAAGCATAATATCCAAAATGGACATTAATTTAAACATTCTTATATTAGCCGGCACCTTCCTAATTGCTACAAGAAATTTTTCAAAAGAAGGCACAAGCTCCGATTTTGGATCTACACCTGAGAAATAAATTAACAGACCACTTCGATACTGTGAAACAAAAGCAGGGAAGCGAGTATTCTCTGACCCAAGTATTTCATCGACAAGAACTCTAATTCGATAGAAACAGGAATTGTACAAATCAAAAATAATCTTCAGAACAACTTCTTCTTCATTTTCATCATCAGCTGCATCAGTCTCTCGCTTGCCATTAACCTCAATTAACTTATTCAATATTAAACGATAGAGACTGCGATAACTTACAAACTCACCCATGGGAGACATGGCAACCAATTCTGGAAGAGTATGTTCGCCATCAATCAACGTTAACATTTTGAATTCATCCAGTGTAAGCACTATCTCTTCGGCATTGGTCTTAGGTGATTTTATTACGGACAGTAAAACATCATCAGGAGGCAACACTTTTTGAATTTCCATCCATTCATCAATCCGACGGGTCCCTTCCATAATTACTGACATAGTATTCAGTTCAATCAGGAATGACACATTTTTTGGTTTTTCCCCTTCATAGAAAAGAAAATCACCACTCGGCCAGGAGAATAAATTATAAACAACCTCTTCAATTTGCAGTTTCAAGCATTCGGCTATTTCAGCTTTTTCGAAAATATTCATATCAACCAGTGTGGTACCCAACTGCCTACCGGTTTGCTTATGAAGAGTTATAGCTCTTTCAAGGTCGGACTTGGAAAGCTTTCCCCGTTTTAAGAGCATATTTCCTAATAAATCCTCAGAACTATTCACAGATGATGCATATATAATATTACCATCCTTAAAGAATACTTCCTTCTGACGGCTGCTTGTTTTAACCTCAAGCAATCCAGATTTCTTGCCAGTTGAGAGTAACTGCAAAAGATCAGAGAATCCAACAGTTTTTAAATTTCCGGAAAGACCCATATCTGCCTTTCTAATTAAAACAATTATACATTTACCCACCCCAAATAAGTGGTTCTCTATCTATTAGATTATCGGGATAACTGCTTATATTCTTTATGATTATTTGTTATCAATAGTAAAAGAAATGGAATATATAAAAATCATTTCACCCGAAACATACGATATTGGTTTAAATCAATTATATTACTGCGGCCCTTTTGGTTAAAAAGACCAACCTTGAAATCCTGTTTAATTTTTGAACAGATTATATAAT
>QNAD01000324.1 GCA_003641345.1 Candidatus Zixiibacteriota bacterium
CTGTAAGATAGACTGCCTAATCCACCATACGGCATAAGAAATAAACTTAAATCCACGGGATTCATCAAATCGTTGGGCTGCTTTTATCAAACCAAGGTTACCTTCATTTATCAAATCTGACAACGAGAGTCCTTGATTTTGATATTGTTTTGCAACTGATACCACAAATCGCAAATTTCCCTTAACCATCTTGTCTAATGCTTCATCGTTGCCCTGCTTAATGCTTCTTGCCAATGCAACTTCTTCTTCAACAGTCAATAACTCATATTTACTAATTTCGTGAAGATATTTATCAATAGATAAATCATCACGATTAGTAACTTGCTTTGTTATTTTCAGTTGGCGCATAGATAGTATTTTATTTATATACGAATGAGATTACGAAAGGTTGCAATATTTTATTTAAAAATACTCGTCTTATTGATAAATAGTTGATTTTTGTTAATGGGTCAAATTAATAGGAGAACAAAAATACAATAAAAAGCAATTCATTATTATAAATTCATATAATTACTTTTCAAAAATACATACTGCAATTTTATATTGGTTGAATCAATGTATTACGACAAAGTGCTCTGTGTAATTTTTCTTCCCTCGCAACATTAAAAGATACATCCCCTGAGGAAATCCTGAAATATCAATTTGTTTTTTCTTGCCGGAAACCGTTTCTGAAAATATTGTTTTACCATATATGTTACTTATTTTCAAAAATGAAATGTTATCGTTCAATCTAATGGAAATAATCTCTGTGGCAGGGTTCGGAAATATTCGAGGATCTATATTGTTGGTGGTTTCTTGTGTTGACGAGGTTTGTGGTTTCATGATATCAACAATAAGACCTTCAATTACGGTAAGATCATAGGGCATTTCGTCAGGAAGTAAATACCATCCGTTATTTGATCCTCCCCAGCCAAAATTAATATGAAAATAATTGTTGGAATTATAGCCGTCAACCACTACATTATGTCCTGTAGTCCATGCAGAATCAACCAATGCAAGATGGGCAGGCAATGAATCTTTCATATTTTGCGATAAGCGGGAATATAAACTCGTATCACTATCATATAATAATTCAACGGTATTGCACCCGAATTTGTGATAAGCATCAAGTGCCTGACTAACACCAAAAGTACCCGACCCTGATGAAGTATAAACCTGCGTAGCTGCCACACCACAAGCAAATGATAATGCTGCCGCTTCCTCGTTGGTGATAGGAATATTGTTCTGATAATGTGAATTGAGGACATCCAAAGAATCGTTTAATTCAGAGAAAGAAGGGAATCCATGTTGGCTATAATCGTCATCAATCCAAAAAGTGCGTCCAGAATAATTATGATAATAATCATCGTTGTCATCAAAGTGAGTATTATTGGTCGTACGATGGTAATTCATTATCTGTGCCATTGCCGTAGCCGGACAGCCGACATAGCTTCTCGAACTTGTTACGGGATCAATCGGGCACATCTGATTATAGGGCGGACTTTGTGTCCAGTTTGTTTCCAGCCAGCCACCGGTAGAAGTAGTTCCTGAAGGAGGCCACTCTTGTAATTGTATCTCCCTGCTTTCGTCTCCCGATAACAATCTGTCCCATTGTTGCTTTCTGTTTCTCAGTTTTTCTTTGGGAATCTTACCGACATTCGCTAATCGTTTGGCAATATCACATTTCAAAATCTCAAAGAATTTTCCTTCGGCACCTAAATTATTTAAAAAAGAATATGCTATAATGGGAGGCAAATTATTATCTGCTGACACTATCATATAGCCGGCAGGACTCAATTCCACAGCATAGAAATACGAGATATCAGCATCTTTGACAACGATAATATTTTTTATTGTAACATTTTCCCCTGCCCTGACAATCTGTGATTTCACCACTTTCATTGCTGTCTTAATATCTATATGTGCAGCATAAAGAATTGAATGCATTATTAGAAATAATAATGAAAATTGTAATATTTTTAACTTCATGCCAATGAATTATTTGTTGTTACATATTCATATAATTACTAACCCACCCCGGGTCTTGCATATCTTTCAAAAGCCGGAAAAGATTTTTTCCATAAATAAAATCCGTAATATTTTTAATCCCGTAATTTTGTTGCAGGTAGCGTAATTGTTCAGGCGAAGGACTATATTTCATTTTTGCCCATCCTTTGGTATCTTGATTATGACGACGATCATATGGATACTCACTGTATTTTAATTTCCACAACTGATCTAATGTTTGCCAGAAGATTTGATATTCCTTCATGTAATTGATATGGTTCGGGTTGGCTTTGGAATCTTGTTGTCCGGTAATCTGAAATAAAAAATTTGTTTTGGTCAAATAGGTAGCAATCCACTTGCCCTGTAATGATTTTAGCACAATGGCCGTATTATACATCCTTCTACCGGTTACAGTAGGTGTCAGTGTGATTGCAAAATAAAAGTTTGTTTTGGTAGTATCCACAAACATTGAATCCAAATTGGTCTGTGCTTTGGAAACCAAAATAACAAAAACGAATAATATGGTAAATATTTTTCTCACCTATAACTCATAGCTAATAATCTATCACTTTTTAAAATATGGTGCTATCAAATCTAAAAAATATTTCGGCGGACGAACAGGTTTCAAAGTCTCGGCATTGGCAAATGTCAAAACAGTATAACCTTTGTTCAGCAAAATTTGTTCCTCATTATAAATCTCGTAATCGAAATGAATACGGGCAGTTGGCATTTCACGCAAGAAGGTTTTTACCGTAATTAGGTCATCGTAAAAAGACGGTTTTAAATATTGTGTGTACATTTCCAATACCGGCATCACGGTTCCGCGTCTTTCCATTTCGTTATATGAAAGTCCCAGTTGTCGCATCATCTCTGTACGAGATTGTTCGTAATAAAGAGCATAGTTCCCATAATAAACAAACGACATTTTGTCTGTTTCTCCAAACCGGACACGAATTTTAGTTTCGGTTACAAGCATAAATTTTTTATTTTTTTAATGGCGAATCGGGTTCTTTCGACATATGGTTAAAAACTATTTTATCCATCATTTTTGGGAAAAATTTATTGAGTGTTACAGTCAATTTCCCCTGCGAAGTTAATATAATTTCGCGTTTTCGTTTAATAATACCTTTTGCCAAATATTCAGCAACCTCTTCGGCAGTCATCATCTTATCTTCGTCGCGGGGTGTTTCGCCTTGTTGAGAACCATCTGCTGTC
>QNAD01000325.1 GCA_003641345.1 Candidatus Zixiibacteriota bacterium
AAATTTTGAACCCGGTTTGCAACTTTCATCACTTAGAGCATTTTTATTTTACGATTACGCATTTTTGAGTGACAGGTTTTCTGATCAAGCACAGCAGATAGAAACAAAAGATAGTTTTAAATCGGGCTATGGGCTAGGAGTGCAATTATTTGATTTGGAGAAAGATATTAAAATATCTATAGGATGGAATCAAGATATAAGTTTCAATCAAGCTCGTTTAATATTGGAATTTTCTTCTGAAATATAATTTGTTGACCTGATAATATCGGTTAGCTATAATTTTTTGTGGCTAAACTAATAGAAACAATAAAAATTAGTCGTTCAATAAACTGTTTGATGGCATTAGTGGGCGTATTAATCGGAGCCTATCTAACTGGTGATAAACCGTCCTATTTTTTCCCATTTATGGCTTCATTATCAGCTTATTTTGCCTGTGCGGCAGGAAATATTGTTAATGACTTATTGGATATAGAAGCTGACCGTGTTAATCATCCTAATAGGGTTTTAGTGCAGGGAACAGTTTCCCGTAAATATGCTTTGTTTCTGGCTATTCTTTTTAATTTGATTGCAATCGGAATTTCATTATTTACTTCTCCTGAAGTAATTATGATGGTTTTTTCTGCTATTATTCTTTTATTGCTTTATAATTTCTTTCTCAAAAAAGTAATTTTGGTAGGTAATATTATTATTGGCATATTGGGAGCATTAACTTTTTTAACAGGCGGTGTTGCAGTTGATATTAATCAGGCTTTTGAACTTCCGGGTCCGATAATTCCTGCTGTTTTTTCATTTTTATTTCATTTTATTCGCGAGATGATAAAAGATGTCGAAGATATCAAAGGTGATCAGCAGGTTCAAATCAAAACTATTCCTCAAATAATCGGTGTGCGATTTACTTTATGGTTAGCGATGTTACTTTTTTTGATTTTGTTTGTCTTAACTATTGTACCGGTTTGGAAAGGCTGGTTTGGTACTGTTTATGAAATTATTACAATTTATATTATTGATATACCGCTTTTGGTAGTGTTAACTATTCTACTGTGGCAACCTGATAAAAAAAGATTGAGAATAGGTTCATTTTCATTAAAGCTTGGGATGGCGATGGGAATTATTGCACTTTTGGCTACTTAATTTGAAACAAAATTTCAAAAAAATAGTATAATTTTGAAACTATAACTTGATGAGGCTTGATTAGACTAAAAAATGTTAAATGTTCGAATAAGTATTTTTGTGTTATTGATATTGTTATTATGTCCGTTAATAGGGCAGACTATAGAAATCTCACAGTCACTTGATAAATTTGAAACCGATTTTGAAGATTCAGTTCAATTTGAAATAACTGTTCAGTGGGATGGTCCTCCACATGCCTATCTATTTAATAAGCCACTCAATCCAACTTTCAGCTATTTAAAAGCAGGTACACTTTCTTCCAGAGTTAGTTCAATCGGCAGTGGTGAGGATGAAAAAACAACCAAGAAATTCAAATTTATTTTATATCCTACTCAATCAGGACAAGCTATCATTGAGCCAATAAATGTAAAATATCTTAAATATGCTGATAGTACCGAAGGAGAACTGGTGACGGAAATGATGACAGTTACTGTTGCCGCACCGATTCCGATTGAAAAATCAAAAGGAGTTAATCCGTATTATATAATATTGTTTGGTTTTTTAATATCGGTTGGAATATTATTAACTGTGATAATTGTTAAAAATAAAAAAAACAAAGAGATATCTAAACCAGAAAAAACTAATAGAGAAATTTTTCTGGAAAAATTATCTGAAATTAAAAATAATGCAGGTTCTAATTTGAAAGAATTTCAATCTGGACTGTATAATATATTACTTGAGTTTTTTATGAATGAATATAAACTGGATTTGTCTGAGGTGGATGATGAAGACATTACAAAAAAAATAGATGAAACAAAATTGACTCAATTTCAGAAAGAGAATTTAACAGGTTGGCTGTTAAAAGCAAAAAAAGACAGATACCAACCACTTCAATCTTCGCCGGGAGAAACTATCCGGCTGGAGAGTGAAATTAGAAATTTATTTGAAAATATGTAATTAAAATAATTCGGAGGATTTATGCACACTGATATTCAGGAAGTACAGGCGAAAGTTGAGCAAGAATCAATTTTTGTTGAAAAACTCAATTCGGAGATAGGCAAAAGAATTGTCGGTCAGAAATATCTGATAGAAAGACTGTTAATAGGAATATTAGCTAATGGTCATATTTTGATTGAAGGTGTGCCTGGACTCGCTAAAACTCTTTCAGTAAGCACCCTCTCAGAAGCAATCAAGACCAAATTTCAAAGAATTCAATTTACGCCGGATTTGCTTCCAGCTGATTTGATAGGTACAATGATTTATAATCCGCAAAAATCTGAATTTACAGTTAAAAAAGGACCAATTTTTGCCAATATTATTCTTGCTGATGAAATAAATCGTGCACCTGCCAAAGTTCAATCCGCCCTTTTAGAAGCGATGCAGGAACGACAAGTAACAATCGGTACTGAAACTTTTCTTCTTGAAGAACCTTTTTTAGTGTTGGCTACTCAGAACCCTATTGAGCAGGAAGGTACTTATCCGTTGCCTGAAGCTCAGGTTGATCGTTTTATGTTGATGTTGAAAATTGGTTATCCAACACCAGCCGAAGAACGTGAAATTATGGACCGTAATACTGAAGGAGTGCTTGATAAAATTAACGAAGTTATTTCACCGGCGGATATTATTCGGGCGAGGGAAGTTGTTCGTTCGGTTTACGTTGATGAAAAAGTAAAAGAATATATTATCAATATCGTTTTCGCATCGAGAGAGCCTGAGAAATACGGCTTGAAGGATTTGAAAGATTTGATATCATTTGGAGCCTCTCCCAGAGCTACAATTTATCTTAATCTGGCAGCTAAGGCACATGCTTTTATGAAAGGAAGAGGATATATCACTCCCGAAGATATCAAGTCTATTGGTCCCGATGTCCTTCGCCACCGCTTATTGATTACTTACGAAGCGGAAGCGGAAGAGATTACCAGTGATGATATTGTTAGGAAGATTTTTGATGCTATAGAAGTGCCGTAATAAATATGATTCAAAAAGAGATTTTAAAAAAAGTTCGTAGAATTGAAATTCGAACTAAAAAACTTGTAAATGATCTGTTCTCGGGAGAGTACCACTCAACTTTTAAAGGTCAGGG
>QNAD01000326.1 GCA_003641345.1 Candidatus Zixiibacteriota bacterium
ATTGTAATTGTCTTTTTTTAATTCTATTGATTTTTTTAGAGCAGTGATAGCATCACTATTTTTTTTAAGTTTTTGATACCCTTTGCCCAGCATAAAGTATGATAACTGATCACCACCGCCATTGGTATGACATTTTGATAATGTTTCAACCAAACCATTATAGTTCTTTTTATAGTAATGAACTTTGGCTAAAGATTTTAATAGTTCTGAATCTTTCGGTTTTAAAGATAAGGCAGTAGTAAGAGCAGTTTCTGCCTCGGCATAATGTTTTAGTTTTAACTCAATTGCCCCAAGGTTTTTGAAAGCATCTAAATTTGTTTTATCAATTTCTGAAGCTTTTTTGAACATGTCTAACGCATCTTGATAATTTTTCTGTTCAAAATAAATAGCGCCAAGATTGATATAAGGATCTACAAAATTTGGATTCTGACCAATTGAACCTTTATAAGCTATAATAGCAGCATCAATATTGCCTTCTTGTTTGGCTTTGATACCAGTGTTATAGTGTTCTTTTGATTTTGCTTCATCGACAGCAGTAGCAGTAGATACAATAAGCATAGAGATTACAAAGATGACCGACAAAGTAGAAATAAGAATTTTTCTGTTTTTGACCATAAGTACTCCTTTATTATTTTTTATTATAACGATTTATTATCATTTTCGTTCATGAAATTACAAAGAATTTCGATGTTTTTCAATATTTTTTTTAATTTCGGTATATTTTAGTGATAAAATACGTCCTGCAAGAATAGCGGCATTTTTTGCCCCAGGTTTGCCTATGGCAACAGTTGCTACTGGAATTCCGGGAGGCATCTGGGCAATTGAAAGCAATGAGTCCATACCATTTAAAGCGGCTGGCAAAGGAACACCTATGACAGGTAAATTGGAATGAGCCGCTGATACTCCCGGAAGAGCCGCCGATAGCCCAGCCATAGCAATAATTAAATCAAAACCGTTATTCTCGGCGTTCTTAGTAAGTTCTTCTGTTCGTTTGGGATGTCTATGAGCAGAGCTGATTTCTATGTCGCTTTCGATTCCTAATTTTTGCAATTGGTCAGCACAAATATCAGCATATTCAGAATCGGATTTAGAGCCTATAATTATAAGAGTTTTTGGCATTTTAATTTCCTTTGGTTTTAAGCACCCGAAAACCGATATCTCTACGATAGCGGGCACCTTCGAATTTAATTTTACTAATTGTTCGATACGAACGATTTAAGGCAGATTGCAAATTATGGTCAATGCCGGTAATTCCTAAAACTCTTCCTCCTGAAGTAACCCAATTATTATCTTTTTTGATGGTTCCGGCATGAAAGACAATACAGTTTTTATCTGGATTTTTAGGAAGGCCGGAAATTTTGATACCGGAAGTATATTTTCCTGGGTAGCCTCTTGAAGCCATTACTACACATGCAGCTGCTTCATTGCGCCAGCTAAGTTTTCCGATTGATCCCAATTTCTTTCCGATTGTTGCCAGCATTATTTCAGCCAGATCGGATTTAAGCAACGGTAGAACAACCTGAGTTTCCGGATCGCCAAAACGACAATTGTATTCTAATACTTTAGGTCCGGTTTTAGTGAGCATCAGTCCAACATATATTACACCTTGATAGTTTATGCCATCTTTATGAAATCCGTTAATTGTAGGAGTTAAGATATATTCATTAATTTGCTCCATAACTTTTTTGGTAGCAATATTTGTAGGGCAATACGCACCCATGCCTCCTGTGTTAGGACCGTTATCGCCATCGAATGCTTGTTTGTGGTCTTGGCTGGGTAATAAAGTCAGAAGTCTCTTTCCGTCGGTAATTGCCATTACAGAAAGTTCCTGTCCTTTGAGAAAAGATTCGACAATAATTTCGTCCCCAGCTTTTCCAAAGATTTTCTTTACCATGATATCTTTTATGGTATTAGTTGCATCCTCGTGATTTTTAACAATGACAACACCTTTACCTGCCGCAAGTCCATCGGCTTTGATGACGATAGGAAATTCAACGGATTTACAGAAACCGATAGCTTCGGCGGCTGATGAGAATGTTTTAAAAGGAGCTGTTGGAATATGATATTTTCTCATAAATTCTTTAGAGAAAATTTTACTTCCTTCAAGTTGTGCTGCTTTTTTCTCGGGTCCAAAAATCTTCAATTTCTTTTTTCTGAATTCATCTACAATTCCATTTGCAAGAGGAACTTCGGGACCGACAACTGTTAAACCGATTTTATTTCTTACTGCAAAATCCAATAACCCTTTTATGTTATCTGCTTTTATTTTAACACATTTGGCAATGCTGGAAATCCCACCGTTTCCGGGAGCACAAAATATTTTATCCACTTTTCGGGACTGATTTAGTTTCCAAATCAGTGTGTGTTCTCTTCCGCCTGACCCAATAACTAATATTTTCATAACTTGCCTTTACGTATCTATTTCTAACCGTTTCAGAAAGTATGAATTATATCAAAAAGAGAATAATATTCAACACTTTTTTTATTTTTTAAAACAACTAAAATTAAAAATCGTCTAAAAATCATGAAGATAATCAGTTGACAAAGTTCTGGTTAAGCTGTTTATTTGTCTTTTTATATGGCAAAAGTGAAAGCTTTTGACTAATTTGAATGGAAATGAAATAAATATCAGTTTTTTGAGGGATATGAGATGAGAAAACAAACTTTAATTGCTACCTTGTTAATTCTTTTAATATTTAACTTTTCTGTTTTTGCTCAAGATGATGAGGAATATCAATCTAATGATATTCTTGAGGTCAGTCTGTTTGGCGGTTTTTCCTCTCCTCAAGGTGGAATTACTGAATGGAATAATAGCTTAAACGCTGATAATGGGTTTAACTTTGGTCTCGATGTTGGATATTTCTTGAATCCTAATTTTGTTTTAGGAGTTAACTTTACTTATACCAAATTTGATATTATGGCTCCTGCTTCTTTGCCAGAAGCAGATTTAACTACACATCGCCTTTATAATGGTAATATATATTTGAAATATATTAAACTGACAACGAGTAATTTTGAGCCTTTCATTAAAGCTTATATAGGCGTTGAGAATCCGAAATTTACTACATATGTTCAACATCCAATTCAAGATAGATTGAGACTGATTTCATACGATCCTGGATTTGCTTATGGTATATCTGCAGGATTATTTTATTTTACTTCTGATTATAGTGGTATTTATATTG
>QNAD01000327.1 GCA_003641345.1 Candidatus Zixiibacteriota bacterium
AACTACGAATGCAAGAACAAATGTTGCAATTGCGCCTAAAATATTAATTAAAATTTCCATCTATTTTGAAATTTAAAATCCAAATAAATTTTTACCTAACAATAATAATATTACAAAGAAAACTATTACATAAATGGCATAGGTTTGACCATTACCATTATATATTCTACGAACAAAATCAAAGAATCCTTCCATACCATCGGCAAATCCCTGATAAATCGGTTCTATTTTCTTTTTATAGAACGGTTCGGCAGCTCTTTCGAAAGGTTTATAAAAGTCTAATTTATATGTCCAGTTATCTTCAGGGCGAGGTAATTCACCGGAAGAACTGATATCGCGTGTAGTTACATATCGTTGATGTTTAAACCCACGAAGTGTTACAATAATCAGGAAGAAAACAAAAACAGCCAATACCCCATACATTACATAATTTACACTTACTTTATCGCCCCAACCATTGAACAAAGTAGTCATTTTCCACCAAACGCCCTCGGTTACAGGATATCCCAATTCAACCAAACCCTTATCAATATATTTGAATAAATAACCCGGAAAACTACCAAAGAAGACCTGAGCAACAGCCAATAACAACATCGGAATTACCATAAAGAACGGTGCTTCCTTCACATTTTCAAATTCCGGTTCTTCCTGTCCGAGAAACATACCAAATAATATTTTGTAGCAATATAAGAAAGCAGCTGTACTGGAGAAGAAAATCATAATAACCATCAAATAATGATTACTTGTTATCAATGATTCATACAACATCCATTTTCCGACGAAACCACCAAGAGGCGGAATACCAGCTAGTGCAATAATAGAAATCAGTGTTGCAATAAAAGTCCACGGCATTTTACGAATCAATCCGGTAACAACCGTCATATCGGTTGATCCTGTTTGCCGCTCAACAGCACCAACAGCCATAAATAAAGTTCCTTTGAACATGGCATGAAGCACAGCCAAGAAAATACCTGCCAACATACCGAGTTCCGTACCTACAGCAACTCCTGTAATAATATATCCCAACTGAGCAACTGAAGAATATGCCAACAGTCGTTTAGCATCTGTTTGTACCAAAGCCCATAATGTTCCTACAACGGCAGTAATAGCACCTAACCATCCTATTATCTCGCGAAACCAAAAGTTCTCAGGTAAATGAGAAACCATAGTTACAAAAACTATAATTAATCCGTAAACACCCATTTTGGAAAGTGCTCCCGAAAATAATTGTGTATAAGACATTGGTGCATTGCTGTAAGCATCCGGTGCCCACACATGAAGTGGCCACATAGCAGCTTTCACGCCAAATCCTGTCATTAATAAAATGGGTAGTAGAATTTGTTGAGTATGTGGAAATGCAGCAAAATTATTAAACAAATCTGACAGATAAAATGTCCCTGTCAATGATTGAATAATTACAATCGCCATTAACATGGCATAAGCACCAACAGCACTAAAAACAAAATATTTGATACCAAATTTCTGGACATTATTCCCATTATAAATAACCATTAGGTAAGATGACCAAGTCATGATTTCCCAAAAGAAAAAGAATGAAACCAAATCCTGACTAAACAAGATTCCCATCATGGAAAAAAGACTTAATAAGAAGTTCATATAGAAATAGCCCAATCGTTCTTTTCCTTTCATATAAGGAATAGAATAAATACCTCCGAGAACTCCTAATCCAAGGACAATTAAGGCAAAGATATATCCGAAATTGGTAATTCCCCACTTTAGACTGATACCGCCTAAGTTAAACGCTACCGTCTCGCCAATAGTAACATTTGTAAAAAACAATACAGTTGCAGCCAAGACTGTCCCCAAAAAGAAAATATCACGAAGAAATCCTGCAATTTTATTGGCAAAAAAAGTTAGCAGAGCTCCTGCTAACAATATTCCTAAAACTAAATATATTCCGTTCATCGTAAAATTATTTTACTATATTTTGACTCAATGACAATACTTTATCTATATATCCCGATTTATCCATTAAATCGGCAGACGCTTTGTGTAAAAGTCCGGTAATGGCATCCGGATAGAAACCAACTAATAGAATAACCAATCCCAAGATTACCATTACAACCATCGCATTATAAGATGGTTTTTTGATAGCAACCTCAGTTTCAGGTTTAACAAAAAACATTCTGTTGACTACGCGTAAATAATACACCACCTCAATAACACTAACCATAAGCACTAAAGCAATGATTAGTTGCATTTGACTATGTGCAGCAGCCATTAACACCGATAATTTACTCCAAAAACCAGCAAATGGTGGCAACCCGATAATTGCAAAAGCACCAAGGGCAAACAAAAATGCCGTAATGGGCATAAACTTACCAATACCATTCATCTCAGAAATTAGTTTTTTCTTGGAGTTATATACAAGATAACTTGATGACAAGAAAAGTAATGATTTAATAATAGCATGGTTAAACATTAAAAATAAGGCAGCATAAACGCCTTCTTCAGTTCCAATACCAAAAG
This sequence comes from Candidatus Zixiibacteriota bacterium, assembly GCA_003641345.1. The sequence continues at coordinate 2,491 of QNAD01000327.1, forward strand.
CGACAAGGACTAATCCCATTTGTCCGATACTGGAATAAGCAAGCATTCGTTTGATATTCTTTTGTCTAATGGCTGCCATCTCAGCAATAAACAAGGTCAGCATACCCATAATAATAAGGAACTCATAAGCACCGTGTACATCAAACAAAGTGAAAATCATTCGAATAATAGTATAGACACCGGCTTTTACAACAATTCCTGCAAAAGCGGCACCCACAGGTCCAGGAGCTTGTGAATAAGCATCGGGTGCCCATCCGTTCATTGGGAACATTTCGGCTTCAATACCAAATGCCATGATGAAAAGCGTAATGATAATAATTTTAACGGAAGGTTTTAATAAATGTGCTTTAGCTGCAATATCAGCCATATTTAATGTTCCCAACTGAGAATATAATATCATTATAGCCAACAGCAAAAACATAGATGCTAACGAACCTATCAACAAATATTTAAATGATGCTTCCGCAGCATCCCTTCCACGGTAAAAAGCAGTCAATCCATAAGAGGTAATTCCAAGAATTTCGATAAAAACAAATTGGTTAAAAACATCACCGGTTATTACAATTCCAACAGATGCTGTAATTAACAACATCAACATGGTAAAGAACTTCAATGCCTGACCATAATCCACATTGTCCTTAAAACGATAACTGAATAACCAAATAAGGAAT
>QNAD01000328.1 GCA_003641345.1 Candidatus Zixiibacteriota bacterium
CCAAGTAGAAAAACTTAAAGCACGGATTTGGGTCTCGGATTTAGATATTGTTAAAATACAAAAAGGACAGAAAGCCCAAGCAGTTTGGAATAATATAACTCTTGAGGGTCAGGTAACTCAGGTCGATTTATCAATGAATAAAATGAAACAGGCTTTTGCGGTAATGGTTGAGTTTGATAATAAAAATAAAGAAATTCCATTCGGGGTTACTGCTAAAATTATTGTTCAGACTTATGATAAAAATAATGCCATTGTAACCGAACGAAAAAATATTATTATTGAAAATAACAACCATTATGTGTTTATCAATAACAATGGGTCAGCTAAAAAAGTTTCTGTTGTAACAGGAAAATCTTCTGGTATCGATATAGAAATTCTCAATGGATTGGAAGTAGGTGACGAATTGATTGTCGAGGGACAGATGCTTTTGGAAGATGGTAAAAAGATAAAAATTATTGAATAGCTAATTTTGTAAGTTAAGAAAGAGAATAATAAATGTTTCTATCAGATATATCTATTAAACGTCCCATTATGATGAGCATGTTTCTGATTGTATTTTTACTTTTCGGAGGTATTGCTTATTTAGGGATGCCTCTTGATTTGATACCGGATATTGATATCCCTTATGTTACGATTCAAACTGTTTATCCCGGATCAGGTCCTAAAGAAATCGAAACTCAGATCACAAAAAAGATTGAAGATGCGATATCATCGGTCAGTAAAATTGAGCTTATGACATCCTATTCGATGGAAGGTGTTTCTTTAATAATATTGAAGTTTGAACTCGACAAAGATGTTGATATTGCCAATCAGGAAGTAAAAGATAAAGTTGATAAAATAATAAACGAACTTCCAACAGATGCAGACCTTCCAATAGTTGAGAAATTTAATATTCAGGAAATTCCGGTAGTTGATGTTATTCTGACCGGTGATTTATCTCCAACAGAATTATGGGATATTGCCGACAAAAAAATCAAAGACAGATTTTCGCAAATTGAAGGTGTAGCAAGGGCAGTTGTTACTGGTGGTCAAGAAAGAGAAATCCAGGTTGTTCTTTCGGATAGAACAATTTTTCAAAATAAAATTAATTTATCTCAATTAGCAGGAATTATCGGTGCAAATAATCTTGATCTTCCCGGTGGAAATTTTAAACAGAAATCTCAGGAATATACAGTACGTTCTTCAGGAGAATATAAAAGTCTAAAAGAATTATCCGATACTGAAGTTCCCACATTGTTTGGCAATAAGAAATTGGGAGATATTGCTGAGATCCAAGATGTTGGTGCCGAGATAAGGGAAAGAACATCGTTTTTTAACAATATAGATAAGACTCAAAATTCAAATGTCGTTCTTTTGAGTCTTATCAAAAATAGCGAAGGTAACACGGTTGATATTGCTAAGGCTATATACAAACTTGTACCGGAGTTGGAAGCAAGTTTACCTGCGGGATTAAAATTAGATATTATCAATGATAATTCAGTATTTATTAAGAGTACAGTAGATGATACTATTTCAACTATTATATTAGGTATTCTTCTGACAGGTTTGGTAATGCTACTGTTTTTGCACGATGTCCGTTCTACAATAATTGTTGCTCTTGCGATGCCGATGTCAATTCTTTCTGCCTTTTTGTTTATGGGTATGTTTGGTTTTACAAAAAATATTATGTCATTGATGGGTTTGTCAACTGCGATTGGGGTTCTTGTAAGTAACTCGGTTATAGTTATTGAAAATATTTTCCGTCATAAACGAATGGGTGCAAATAATGCCAAAGCCGCTTCGGTGGGTACTTCGGAAGTAGTAGTGGCGGTTTTAGCGGCAACGGCAACCAATATTGCCGTCTTTTTACCGGTGGCAAATATGTCGAGTATGGTTGGGCAATTTTTTAAAGAATTTGCTTTGACGGTTACATTTGCAACTCTGTTTTCTTTGATAATTTCCTTCACGCTTACTCCGATGATGGCATCCTTAATTCTTCCTGAAAATAATGGAAATAAAAAGAAGAAACGCGGCATTGGAGATTTTATTGAAGATAGATTATCCGGTTTAGAGAGTTGGTATAAAAAAATGTTGTCGGCTTTATTAAAAGGGAAAAAACGGTCAGTTGCTGTTTTATTTATTTCTTTGATGGTGTTAGTTGGTTCTTTCTCTATTGCAGGTAATATTGGATTTGAATTCTTTCCTTTTGTAGATGAAGGTGATATCAGTATCGAGATTGAACTTCCGAATGGTTATGAGCTTGAACAGACTGCGGCAACAATTCAACTCATTGAAGGTAGATTGAAAGAAGATGAAAATGTTAAGCATATTTTAACCAGACTGGGAAAAGTTAGTGATATTGACAAGGGAACCAATATGGCACTGATGGGAATTAAGCTGGTTGATGTTGACAAACGGATTGTTACTACCGAACAAGTAGCAAATGATTTTATCAAAAAACTCTCAGATATTCCCAATATTAAATTTAGAGCACGAGCTATTTCATCAATGGCGGATGGTGGTCAAGCGCCGATTATGTTTTATTTGAAAGGGCAGGAAACTGCTGAACTTGAAAAAATAAAAAATAATATTCTTGATAAGATAAAAACAGTTCCCGGAATGATAAATTTGAACACAACCTCTCGCTCAGGTAAACCGGAGATTTCCATATTCCCTAATCGTAAAAAAATATCTGATGCCGGCTTAACAATGTATGATATTGCCATTCAACTTAGAGGTGCCCTGACAGGTTTGGTTGCCACTCAATATCGTGATAAGGGTGAAGAATATGATATACGTATCCTGACTGATGATGCATCTTTTGATACTCCGGAAAAACTTGGCAAGTTGTCAATATTCGGCAATGGCAGAAGCTATACTCTTTCTCAATTAGCGGATTTAAAATTTACCGAAGGCTTCAGCACAATTATGCATATTGATAAATATAAGGCTATTCAATTTACTGCTGCTACAGCTCCCGGTGTTCCTATTGGTACGGTTATGGATGAGGTCTCTGTTTACCTTGATGAACTTATTCTTCCGTCCGGTTACAAAATCGACTGGGGGGGTGATGCTGAGATGATGAACGATACTATTGTTGATATGTTCAGCACTTTGATATTAGCATTTATTTTAACGTATATGTTACTTGCCGGAATATTGGAAAACCTATTTCAGCCG
>QNAD01000329.1 GCA_003641345.1 Candidatus Zixiibacteriota bacterium
AAAATTAGTATATTGCCTCCCAAAAATAAGTATGTATATCCGTAGAACCATATCAAAATCAATTATTGACAAGATTCAAAATTCCGGTAAAATAGTCGTAATTTATGGTGCCCGGCAACTCGGGAAAACTACTTTATCAAAAAAAATAATTGATAAATTGAATTTAAAGACCCTATTAATAAATGCTGACCAAGATAAATATGTTGATGTCTTGTCGTCAAAAGACTTATCCCGCTTAAAAGCCCTTGTTGATGGTTATAAACTTCTATTTATTGACGAAGCACAAAGAATCCCGGATTTAGGAATAAACTTAAAAATCTTGCACGACGAAATTCCCGGACTAAAGATATTGATTACCGGATCTTCATCAATAAATATAGCCAATGATATCAACGAAACACTTACGGGAAGGAAGTGGACTTACACTTTATTTCCACTCTCCTTGCAAGAACTTTCTGCTGAAAAGAACAGATTTGAGTTGCAGGATGCATTAAACGATTTACTGGTTTTCGGTGCATATCCCGAAGTTTATACAACGGTAAATTTCGAACAAAAAAAAGAATTACTTTACGAAATCGTACAATCCTATCTTTACAAAGATATTTTGGAATTAGCCAATATCAAACATCACAAAAAGATTAAAGATTTATTAAAACTTTTGGCTTTTCAAATAGGGTCGGAGGTTTCTATTTTGGAACTTAGCCGTACTTTGGGGATTAACAGGGAAACAGTTGAAAGTTATTTAAATCTGCTGGAGCAGTCATTTGTAATATACCGCTTGTCGGGCTATAACAGAAATCTAAGAAAAGAAATAAAAAAGCAAGATAAATTTTATTTCTATGATTTGGGAATACGGAATACTGTTATTGATAATTTCTCTTATCCTGATATCAGAGGAGACTTAGGAGCACTTTGGGAAAACTTTATTATTAACGAACGAACCAAATATTTAAAAAACAACTTAATTTTCAGAGGTCAATATTTCTGGCGAACATATACCGGTGCAGAGATTGATTATGTGGAAGAAACCGATGGTAAATTAACGGGGTACGAAATTAAACTACACAAATCAAAAATTAAGATTCCAAAAACATGGGCAGAAACCTATAAAAACTCATCTTTTTACCTCATCAATAAAAAAAACTTTTTAGATTTTCTTATTGAATAACTATCAAGTTTTTTTTAAACAAAAAAAAAATCTACTTTTGAAAAATAATTTTAATAAAACAAATAGAGAATGAAGTGAAAACACAAATCAAAAATATTACCCTTGTTTCTTTGGTTTTCTTTTTGTTATTCAGTTGCAAAAAGCCCGTAAAATATTCTGACATTCCGGCAATTTCGTTTTCTGATTTTGTATTAAAAGACACCACCGACGCCTTGGATAATCCTGTATTGCGGGGCACACTGATTTTTGATTTTGTGGATGGTGACGGCGATATCGGATTAATGGAAAGTGATACTACTACCCCTTTCGACAGCACTTTTTTTTACAACCTCTACATCACAGAATATTACGCAGTAAACGATAGCTTTGTTGAAAGTAACCCCGTGGTACCATACCATTATCGTATTCCTTATGTAGCAGCAACTGGGCAAAACAAAACACTGAAAGGAACCATCAAAATTAATATTGACTACAACTATCCGCTTTTACACGATACGGTTTATTATACATTTTATATTTACGACAGGGCATTTCATCAAAGCAATGTAGAAAAAAGCCCTGTTACTATTTTGCCACAATAAAATAATGCCAATGAAAATCAATAAAGCAATGAAGATGGCAGATGTAATTCATTTGAATTATCATTTATTGTCTGTCCTCTATCGGTTTAATATCAATCTCGGATTTGGTGAAAAATCCGTTGAACAGATATGCAACAAGAATAATGTCAATTCCGATTTTTTCCTTGAAATTGCGAATGCTTTTATTAATAAAGATTATTTTCCGAGTGATGAACTGCAGAGTTTTCCACTGTCAATCATTGTTGATTATTTGAAAGCTACACACCGTTACTACACAGAAGAAAAAATTCCGGATCTGAAAAAACTTTTCCAAACCCTCATAAACAACGGCACACAAGACGGACTAATGATGATTCAAAAGTTTTTTGAAGAATATCTTGATGAGTTTCACAAACACATAACCCGCGAAGAAGAAAAAGTATATCCTTATGTTTTGCAGTTGGAAACGGATTTCTCGCAGCAGAAGACCACACCTGATTTTCTTCGTCAATTAGATCAATACCGGATAACCAACTACGAAAAAGAGCACGATGATATTGAGGAGAAACTGTTTGACCTGAAAAACATTTTGATAAAATACATTCCGCCGATGGACGATTATCATTTGGTGCATCAGATATTGTCGAAACTTTTCCGACTGGAAAAGGATATCAACGACCATTCGCACATTGAAGATAAAGTACTAATACCGAAAGTAGCCAGAATGGAGAATCTGTTTTTAGAAGCCGTTAAAAACCAACAAATCACAATTGCGGAATGAAAAATCACAAGATTGTTGTAAATATCCCGTCTTTTCTGCTCCGCAAAGCGATATTATCGGTGTTGTACGAAAATTTTTCTGCTACAGATGTGGTTGTAATCGATGCAGCAGATAACAACAATAACCTAACAGCGATAATGCTTCGCGAGCAACCGGATATCATTTTGCTGCAAAATACCAAAATTCCGTTTGACGATCTTGTCTTTAAAGATATTTATTTTGTGGCTATTACCGATAACGAAACACAGGTAACAAAAAATGAATTTTTAGATGAAGTTTTGATGATTAACGATTCGCAAAGTACCATCATCCACAAATTACAGAAGGTCATTAATAAAATCAAACAACCTCACAGCAAAAATACAACCACTCAGGAACTCAGCAACCGCGAAAAAGAGATTCTGAAAACTGTGGCACAAGGACTTACCAATCAAGAAATTGCTGAGAAACTTTTCTTGAGTATCCATACCATCACCACACATCGTAAAAATATTACAGCAAAACTCGGCATTAAAACCATCTCGGGTCTGACACTTTATGCCTTGCTGAACGGATTAGTAAACTTAGAAGAAACTAAATTAAAATAACTATTGGGCACAAGATATTCAAATCCTAATTAAACTTAATAGCTTTTGACGGTTTA
>QNAD01000330.1 GCA_003641345.1 Candidatus Zixiibacteriota bacterium
TTAAAGTGTATATAAAATGATTGCATAGACTAAAAAAAAGTCTATCTTAAGTGGTTTGTCAAAAGTAAACCTTTATGTAATATAAAAAGGAAGCATGAAAATAAAACATAACTCAGAAACAATAAACATTAAATCCCGTCTCCCTCTTCTCCCTCTTAGAGATATAGTGGTTTTTCCTAATATGATTTATCCGCTTTTGGTGGGCCGTGAATTTACAATTAATGCTCTTCAGGAGGCGATGATAAAAGATAAGCATGTCATGTTGGTCGCTCAGAAAGTAGCTAATATTGATAATCCTACACCTGCTGACTTATATAATTCTGGAGTTGTTGCAAGAATTTTACAAGTAATGAAAATGCCAAATGGAACTTTGAAAGTTCTGGTTGAAGGTATTGTTCGGGCAAAAATCAAATCATTTGGAAAAGTTTCTAATTATATACCGGTCAATATTGAGCTGGTTGAAGAAGAAAAAATCAAAGACGAACTTGAAGCCGAAGCTTTTTCAAGAACTGTTATTGAAGAATTTACTGAATATGTAAGGCTTAACAAAAGGATACCGGATGAAGTCTTGGTTTCTTTAGCATCAATAGAAGAATATTCTCAAAAAGCTGATTCAATGGCGGCACACATTTTACAAAAAATTGAAATTAAGCAAAAAATCCTTGAGGCAAAAACTTTAAAAGACCGCTTTCATGTTCTTTCTGAGGTTCTTAAAGAAGAAATCGAAATCCTTAAAATTGAACTAAAAATTGACGGAACCGTTCGGGAATCAATGTCCAAAAGCCAGAGAGAATTCTATCTTCAGCAACAACTTAAAGCTATAAAAGATGAATTGGGGCAATTCGATGAGCCGGGAGCTGAAGTAGATGATTTATATCATCAACTTGATTCAGGTGATTACCCTGAGCAAGTTAAAGTAAAAGCTGAAGAAGAAATCAAAAAACTCTCTAAAATGCATCCTTATTCCGCTGAGTCAGGAGTTGTAAGAAGCTATCTGGAATGGCTTTTAAACCTCCCATGGAATAACACTACAAAAGATCGCACTAGCTTCAAAGAAGTAAAAGAAATACTCGATGGTGACCATTATGGTCTGGAAAAACCAAAGCAGAGAATTTTGGAACATCTAGCTGTTATAAAATTAGCTGGAAAAGTAAGAGGTCCTATTCTCTGTTTAGTAGGTCCCCCGGGAGTTGGTAAAACATCGGTGGGACGCTCAATTGGAAGAGCATTAGACCGCAAATTTGAGCGTATGTCACTTGGCGGAGTTCATGATGAAGCTGAAATAAGAGGTCATCGCCGTACTTATATCGGGGCTATGCCAGGGAGAATTGTACAGGCTTTAAAAAAAGCCGCTTCATCTAATCCTGTTTTTTTGCTTGATGAAGTAGATAAATTAGGAAAGGACTTCCGGGGCGATCCAGCCTCAGCTCTGTTAGAAGTACTCGACCCAGAACAAAACAATACTTTTACAGATAATTATTTGGAAGTTGAATACAATCTATCTGATATATTATTTTTGACAACCGCCAATTCGATAGCTTCTATTCCTGCTCCACTTAGGGATAGAATGGAAATAATTCATCTGCCCGGTTATCTTGATTTTGAAAAACTAAGTATCGCTCGTAATTTTCTTATTCCAAAACAAATCAAGGAAATTGGACTATCAAAAATAAATTTTGAAATGACCGATGATGCAATTTTTGAAATTATCAATCATTATACTCGTGAAGCCGGAGTAAGAGAATTAGAACGACAAATTGGTTCGGTAATGCGAAAATCAGCAGTGGATATTGCCAGCGGAAAAAGAATTAAAAAATTATCTATTAATTCACGTAAAATCAATAAATTGCTTGGCGCTCCTAAATATATGGGTACCAACATTAAACCGGAACCTACTGTTGGATATGCGGTCGGATTAGCCTGGACTGAGGTGGGCGGCGATGTTTTACCGGTTGAAGTTGTGCCAATGAAAGGTAAAGGGAAACTTACTCTTACAGGCTCTTTAGGTGATGTTATGCAGGAATCAGCTACAGCAGCACTTTCTTATATCAGAACCTTTGCCTTGCAGTTTGGACTTACCGAAGATTTCTTTGAACAAATTGATTTGCATATTCATATCCCCGAAGGTGCCGTTCCCAAAGAAGGACCATCGGCTGGAGTTACTCTCATAACTGCCCTGATATCTACTTTGACTGATATTCCAGTCAAAACCGATATTGCCATGACAGGGGAAATTACCTTAAGTGGCGACGTTCTTCCGGTGGGCGGTTTAAATGAAAAACTTTTGGCGGCTAAAAGATTAAAGATTTTTAAAATTATTGTTCCCGATAAAAATAGAAAAGATATTAAAGAATTACCACCTGAACTTCTTGAAGGACTTGATATCCATTTTGTTAAACAAGTTAAAGATGTAATCAAGTTAGCCTTATTGGAATCACCTTACAAAAATTCAAAAATACGACCCAAAAGACCAATTAGTTATTCTGCTCGGGCTTAATTTGATGAACATGTAATTTGAACCGAAAGGTTTTTGTCATAGCTAAAACAATTTCAAGTAATTTTGTCGGCTCTTTTTTCAAACAAGAGCAATTACCCAAAGATAATAAACCACAAATTGCATTGGCTGGTCGGTCTAATGTGGGTAAGTCCTCGCTTTTAAACAAGTTAGTCGGCAGGAAAAATCTTGCCAAAGTATCCATGACGCCAGGCAAAACAAGGTCTCTTAATTTCTTTATGGTTAACAATTCATTCTATCTGGTTGATTTGCCAGGTTACGGATATGCTAAAGTTCCTAAATCTATTAAAAATACTTGGACAGGGATGATTGAAGAATACCTGACACAAGGTAAAAATCTGATTGGTTTGATTCTTTTGATGGATTGTCGTAGAGACCCGAGCAGTGAAGATATTGAATTAATTGAATGGCTTTCACAAAGATCACTTCCGGTATTGTTTGTGTTAACAAAAACTGATAAATTAAATCGTGATAAGATAAACCGGAAAATAAGACAGATGGAAAATGAATTCGATATTAATCCTATCCCTTTTTCAACTGTTAGTGGTACCGGCAAAACAATTTTAGTAAACTCTCTGTTTTCTCTTGTAGAAGAATATAAAAAGTGTTAAAGGCAA
>QNAD01000331.1 GCA_003641345.1 Candidatus Zixiibacteriota bacterium
GCTTTAGTATATGTTTCAGGCAAGTCTGAGTCAATTAAAGACGGAGTTGCTATGGCAAAAGAGGCTCTTAATTCGGGAAAATCAAAAGATAAACTTGACCAATGGGTTAAAGTATCAAATATTTAGTAAATGAAATTAACTACTGAGTCGCTTGAATCAAAATCGAAATTTAATTCCATTCGAAATCTATTTGCCGACTATCTGCGAAACATAAAACTGTTTTCAAGAAATGCACGTTTGTATCTTTTGGGGTCATTTCTAATCGGAGTAAATTTTCACGTATTTAATTTACTTCTGAATTTATACTTAAAAGAATATGGATTTGTCGAAGGGGATATCGGGATGGTTATTTCTGCCAGAGCGGTTGGGATGACAATGATTGCTCTGCCGGCGGCTATTCTTTTGAGCCGAATTCGGTTAAAACCGATTTTGATTGGGTCATCAATTATGTTTGCCATATTCAGTTTTTTTATTACTAATGCTCAGCAGTTAATATTTTTGATTGGTTGTTCATTATTGGCGGGGATGTCATTCTCATTTTACAGAGTTGCCGCCGCTCCATTTTATATGCGTAATTCAACGCCAACTGAGCGAACCCATCTTTTTTCTATAAGTTTCGGGATGATGCTATTGTCCGGTATGGCTGGTTCGCTTGGGTCAGGAAAACTTGTGACATATTTGGGCGAGCTAACCGGAGATATAATTTTAGGTTATCAATATACGATGTATTTGGGGATTTTTATCGGATTATTTTCTTTGATTCCGTTTATGATGATTAAAGCTTCGAAACCATCAGCTGAAGAAAATAAAATCATATTTTCAAGAGAGCAGTTTAGAAAAAGAGGGGCTTTTTATTTTAAAGTAACATTTAGTAATTATCTGGTTGGAGCCGGAGCGGGACTGATTATACCTTTTTTGAATCTTTATTTTAGAGACAGATTTAATTTGTCTCCTGATTTGATAGGTTTTTATTATTTTATTGTTCAGTTTTCGATGTTAATCGGCTCTTTGTCCGGACCGGTGTTGGCTAAAAAGTTTGGTTTGGTGAGAACAGTAGTTATCACCCAGTTAGCGTCGATCCCTTTTATGCTAATGTTATCTTATACTTATTTTTTACCATTGGCTTTTGCGGCTTTTGTTATTCGGGGCGGACTTATGAATTTGGGGGCACCGATTGTAACTAATTTAGGAATGGAACTGTCCGATAAGAAAGAACAGGGATTGGTAAATGCTCTTTTGATGATTTCATGGACGTCAGCCTGGATGGTTTCAGCAGCAATCGGAGGAGAGCTGATTGAAAAATATGGATATACATTTACAATGAATATAACTGTCTTTTTATATGTATTATCTTCGATTACTTTTTACCTATTTTTCCGAAAAGTGGAAGACAAAACTACCGATAATCCAAAATGGGTTATAAACCGGGAGAATATTACCTGATGAATATTTTAGATGAAATTGTTACTCAGAAACGAGTTGAAGTTGAAGATTTAAAGCTGGCTGAGCCGATGGATAAACTACTTGAGAATTTTCCAGATAAAGAACTAAATTTTTTTAAAGATAAGATAAGCAACAAGTCGAAAATTAATATTATAGCCGAGATTAAAAAAGGTTCTCCTTCAAGGGGAATAATAAAAGAAGATTTCAACCCGATAACAATCTCCATGCAGTATAAAGATGGAGGGGCGGCGGCACTTTCGGTATTAACAGAGTCACATTTCTTTTTTGGACATTATGGTTATTTAGAAGTGGCTAAAAAAGAAACCGGTCTGCCAATTTTATGTAAAGATTTTATAATTGATCCTTACCAGATGTATTATGCCCGTTACAGAAATGCTGATGCGGTTTTGTTGATTGTTCGTCTTCTGACTCGTAAACAATTGATATTTTTTCAGGAGATTGCCAAAGAAATAAATCTTGATTGTTTGGTTGAAGTCCACAATCAGGAAGAACTTGAAATTGCTCTGGAATGCAGTGCACGGATTATTGGAGTGAATAATAGAAATCTTGAAGATTTTACCATGTCTTTGGAAATATCGGAAAGGTTGGCTGAGATGATTCCGGATGATGTTGTTAAAGTGTCCGAATCCGGCATATTTACAAAAGAGCATATAGACAAGCTGGGGCAATTTGGTTATAACAGCTTTTTAATTGGGGAATCTCTAATGAAATCAGAGAATCCAACAGAGATGCTTAAGACTTTATGTCAATAAATTCTAAACTTAAAATAAAAATTTGTGGCATCAAAAGATTAAAAGATGCAAAAAAAGCATTTGAATTAGGAGCAGACTTTCTTGGCTTTATTTTTTATAAACCATCACCGAGAAATATTATACAGTCAGAGGCAAAAAAAATATTAGCCATTTTGCCGTCCACAATTTCTAAGGTGGCAGTGTTTGTTGATGAAGATATTGAAAAAGTGATAAAAATAGCTAAACAACTTAAATTTGATTATGTGCAATTACATGGTCAGGAATCATCTGCTTATATAAATGCAATTAAAAGAGAAAGAATTAAAGTAATTAAATCTTTCCCTTTAAAATTAAAAATAGATTTAAAAGAAATAATGAACTGTAAAGCTGATTTGGTTTTGGTGGATAATATATCTGCTGATTTACGGGGGGGAAGTGGTAAAAAGTTTAATTGGGATATAAGAATTCCAGTAGCTGTTGATAATTTGGTTTTAAGTGGTGGTTTGAATAAATACAATATTATAGAAGGCATTAAAAAATTTAAACCATTGGTTGTTGATATAAATTCGGGCGTTGAGAGTAAGCCTGGAATGAAATCTGGTGAAAAACTAAAAGAGATATTTAAGCAAATAAATAAATTGAGATGTAATGGCAAATTATCCTGACAAAAAAGGACGCTTTGGAATTTTTGGTGGGAGATATGTTCCAGAGACAGTTATCTATGCCCTCGATGAGTTGGAGCAGTTTTATAAAAAGATAAAAACTGATAGAGGTTTTAAAAGAGAGCATAGTGATTTACTGAACAATTATGTTGGACGTCCCTCGCCGCTTTATTTTGCTGAAAGATTTACCAATTATCTGAAACAGGCTAAAATTTATTTTAAACGGGAAGATTTAAATCATACTGGAGCTCATAAAATAAATAATACTA
>QNAD01000332.1 GCA_003641345.1 Candidatus Zixiibacteriota bacterium
GCCGAAGGTGGATTGTGACCCGACACTTAAGTAGTTGTAATTAAAGAGCGGTAGGTCACAAAAATCTGTTTACACAGATTTTCAGGACCCACCGCAACATCTGTGAGACTTTATCAACAAGCCTCTCAGGTCGGGAATGACAAAATTGGGGTTTTTAAACAAGCCCGGACGCAGGGGTCAAGGTTCAATACCATGAAGCAATATTACATTTATATTTTAGCAAGTAAAAGAATCGGCACGGTGGCGCACCCCTTGGGGTACGTTTACTGTTCTAAAAAAATTACTAAGACGGAGATTCGAAGTATGCTCCCGAATTATAGGTTAATTATAAACTATAAATGAAATTGTTTTGATACCGAATTTATTCTCAAGCTCTATCGCTTCATCTTTTGTATAACAAAACAGGACTAAATCATTTTTTGATATTTTTGAAAAATCAAAATCGGATTCATGACGCAACTCTTTTTCATGCCGCCAATCGGTGACTTTTCCAATAGATTGAGTTAGATATATTTTGTCACTGTCCACTTTAATTGGTAGTTGTTTATTGTAGTAAATCACAGGTTGGATGTTGTATTTTATAGCTATCTCTTTTTTGATGCCAATACCATAAGGTTCAAAAGAAAACTGCTTAAATCTTGCTCGCCATCGTATCAATGGAATAATATCTATCGGTGTTAAAGCAGAAAAAGAAACTGTTTTTCTATTTTCAGGCATATTCTTATCAGAAGCAATTATCTTTTTACTGTTAATAATTTTATCTAATGTTTCAAATGCCGAGCGGGGATAGTGATCATTGTTTGCAATATCACAGTAATATTTGAATCTTGATTCATCAGGCCAACTCTTATTAAAAGTTCGCGTCCAATGAATAAAATAGTTTTCATTAAAATCTAAAATCTGAGAATTAATTTTATGTTGTTCAAACTTATAAACAGGCACTTTTCTTCTATTGTCGTATCTTGTAATGAAATCTAAATTTATTTCTTTATTATTTTTATTTTGGTTAATAATGTTTGAAATATTTCCACCCATTCTAAAAGAGACTGGAACGATAATATCTGCGGTTTCAGATATTATATGGTCTCGTTTTTGAAGAAAATATTTTTTATCTGATTTTTCTGAGTCAGGATAAACCGGATAAAAAGAAACCAAATCAGGATCCAATTCAAAATCATTAATAATCTTTGTTTTGCGGTTTCTATAATCAGCCATATCATATGCGGGAATATAAAGAGTCATAGGAATTTTATAATGCTGTCCTAAAACAGTAACCAAATCCCAGGTTGACATGCCTGTTGAGCTTAGCAAGATATGGTTATTTTCTTTAATCCATTTGATTGCAAGTTGGCTGTTTTTGACCCAAAGATTATTTCCCGATGGAAACATTGATTGTCTTGAAGATAGAATAACAACTGTTTTACTTTTATTACAGTTCATTTTTCCGGCGTTACTTTAAATTTTTTACTTATATTAAAATATATTATATTCGATATTGATGTGAAACATATTTTTGGAGTTAATTATGGTTATCAAATATTCAATTTATTTAATTACTTTTTTATTTTTAATTTCATCAATTTATGGAAAAACTATCCACGTGAAACCATCAGATAATTTACAGAAAGAAATAAATAATTCTCAAAATAATGACACTTTGATTATCTCAAAAGGTACTTACAAATCAAAAAGAAATTTATTTACAGAACCACTTTGCGGTAATTGCCAAAACCATCAAACAAATGTTGAAGCCAGTTATGGTTTCATATTAAAAGATAAATCTTTGGTCATAATTGGACAAAGCCGCACAGGAACAATTCTTATAACTAATTCCGGATACGGTTTTTATTTTGAAAATTCTTTTGATTCCAAAATAATGAACTTAACAATCACAGGTGGGAAACGTGATGCAAGCGACGATGCTACCGATGCTGGAATTGTTGCTCGAAAATCAAAAGTTGAAATTAATAATTTGGATATTATAAATAATGATGACCGTCTGGATTCAGTTGTTGTTGGTATCGGTGGCGTTTTCGGAAGAGAACAATCGGAACTGAAAATCATTAATTGTAATATTATCAATAATGGCTGGGACGGGGTGGCATTATATAGAGGTGCATCGGCTGTTATTACCGACTGTTTGATTAAAGATGGACGCGGAGCAGGGATTGGTGTTACCTGGGACGCTACTTGTAATGCATATCGAAATGAAATCAGAGGTTTTTGGAAAGGGATAGGTGCCTTTGGAACAAGTTGGGTTGTTGCCAGAAATAATCTTGTTCATGAAAATCTCGGTTGGGGTATTATTGCAACCGGACATTCCTTTATGGATATTACTAACAATGTTGTAAACCATAATGGCAACTGCGGGGTTGCACCTTGGGGAACCGGTAGCAAGGGAAGGATTATGAATAACATAATAACTGATAATGGTTGGCGTGAATATTGGGTGTGTCCCTGTTATGGGGTTTGGAATTATGGTGATTGGTCAAAATGGGATTTTAGGCATAATATTGTTTGGAATAATAAAGAAGGGGACTATAAAGATATCTGGGATCAAACAGATTTGAATGGAAACTTATCAATTGACCCAAAATTTACTTCTGACAGTCTTTTTAATCTGCTCATCACTTCGCCGGCGCTAAACGCAGGGGATTCAGTGACTTATAACGTTGACGGTAGCCGTTCACATATAGGTTTAACGGGCGGACCGCAGGCAAAATAGTAATTATTCTGTTCAAAATTCAGACCGTAGTTTTTGAGAATTCTATAACCCGATGGGAATTTGATGAGAGTTGTTCTGAGCATTTAGCTTCGGCATTAGTATTCTAAATAAATGTATTTGAATATATTTTTTGACTTCTTTAAGGGTTTCAGTGTATTGATAAAGTATCTGAATGAAGCTATGTCAAGCGGAGTCGGACATGATTTGTTTTATATTATCCTATGCTTTGACTCTAAGGCTGTATTACATATAAAATTCTTGACAGATTGCCGATAAAAGGGCTTATTAGTCCGATTGAGAGATAACGGAGGAGTGGCTGAGTGGTCGAAAGCGGCGGTCTTGAAAACCGTTGTGCCGCAAGGTACCGTGGGTTCGAATCCTACCTCCTCCGCCATAA
>QNAD01000333.1 GCA_003641345.1 Candidatus Zixiibacteriota bacterium
AGCTTTGCCGAATGATTTGAATCCCAATGAGAAATTATTGAAAAGCTTCATATTTGCGGAGTTGTTACAAATTAAGTTTGTTCAGAATTTCTTCCAATTCTTTCGGAGATACTTTTTTGATAACTTCGTGGTTGGCAATGGAAATGTTACCTGTTTCTTCCGAAACAACAATTACGGGTACATCGGTTTCTATATTCATGGAGAGGGCAGAACGGTGACGGGTACCGTATTTTTCGTTAAGAAGAATTTCGTTGTTAATAGGTAGAATAACCTTGGCAGCCAGTATTTTGTTCCGGTGTATGATAACTGCACCGTCGTGGAGCGGATTATTTTTAAAAAAAATGGAGATTAGTGTCTGATGATTAACAGTAGCATTGAGTACAACACCTGTTTCAACAAAATTGTTGAGTTTTAGAAAATCGGAAACCACCATAATGGCACCGGTTTTTGTGCGTGCAAGTTCGGTAGTGGCTTTAATAATTTCGTCAATGGTCAGGTGATTTTGTTCTGTCTGTATGGTTGATTTTGCCTTGATAATGTCTTCAATAAAATGAATATTAATATTGGCAAAATATTTTCTGCCTATCATTAGCAGAAACCGTCGCAACTCCTGTTGGAACACAACAATTAGAGCAATGATACCGACACCCATAAATTGTCCGAGAATCAAGCTGAGCATTTCCATATTTAATGCTTTGACAATAAGCCAAACCAAATAAATAAAGAAAAAGCCGATAAAAATATAGGTGGCAATGGAATCTTTTAAAAGCTTGAAAACCTGATAGAGTAAAAATGCTACCAGCAGAATGTCCAAAACATCAATAAGCCGTATGGAAATGAAAAATGCAAGCATTCTTTAAATTATGGTGCAAATGTAAGGAAAATTTTTGCCGAAGGCATCCCTTTGGGAAAAAATTGAATTTTAGATTTTGAATAATTTCACGATTGGATTTCTGATTTGATTCTAATTCGGAATCAAATTTCTGTAATGCTTATATCTTTCAATGGTTTGATTGACATGGTTTTTTGTCTCTCTTCCGCGAAGGTAACCGTTTTTTACGACCTTGTCGAGGTAATATTTCGGGTTTGATTTTTCAAACAGAAAATATTCCACATTATCTTTCCAGATTTTTGGGTTCCGGTTATATTTTTCGGCAAGTCGCATGGCATCGCGGACATGCCCTAGTCCTGCATTGTACGAAGCCAATACAAAATAAATGCGTTGGGCACTGTCGGGCACATCTGTTTTTAGTTGTTTATTTACCCACTTGAGATAACCTACCCCAGCTTGTATTTGTTGTGTTGGTGACGATAAACTGTCCACTCCGAAACGGGCGGCAGTGGTTGGCATCAGTTGCATGAGTCCGAAAGCTCCTGCCCACGATTTTGCCTGCGGATTAAAATGAGATTCCTGATAAATGAGTGAAGCCAACAATCGCCAATCCCAATGAAGTCCTTTTGCGTAATCTTTAATAATATCGTCGTAAGGCGATATTTTCCCTTCATCATTAGTAGATATAAAACCTTCAAAATTATTTTCGGTGCTTCGTTTGTTTTTAAAATATTTGATATAGAGTGATTTGAATTTCTTCGTTTTTTTGAAATTTTCAATCCAAATATTAATGGTATCTAATAGACTATCTGCCCCGCAACGCACACCCCAAGCTAAGTTCTGAGGGAAACTAATTGGAACGGAAATATCAATATTTGTGTAATAATTTTTATTGACTTTGGCTACATTTTCGTCGCTGATGGTGTAGTCAATAATGGCATTTGAAACCATAGAAATTAGTTCTTCTGAAGTGGCAGTGTCGTTGATTTTGATATTTATTTTTTCACCAATTTCTTCCGAAAGGTCTTGTAGCCGTTTGATAAATGAGCTGCCTTTTTCGACAACGATGGTTTTATTGCCTAATTCTAATTGATTAGATATCAGAGTGTCTTTTAGTTGTTTTTGTGATAGCCCTTTTGGAATCCGTTGCACCAAAACTTGCCGGGTGGAAAAAATTGGCTTGGTAAATGAGATGGTGTCTTTGCGTTCACCTGTAATGGTAAGTCCTACAGCAACAAGGTCACATTGTCCGGTGGCAATTTTTGTAAAATTCGAATGTAAATTGTTGTCCACATTAATTTCAATTGGCAAATTCAGATAATCAGAAAGATTATTTAGTAATTCCAGTTGAAAACCCATGGGATTTCCTTTTAAGATAAAATAGTCTGTAGAATTATTGTGGATGCAGGCAATTAGTTTTCCGCGTTTATGTATTTCGTTAATGTCGGGACAACTACGACCTTCTTTTGTCTGTACAGGCGATTGGCAGGCATTGACAACTAAAACAATGATGGAAAAAAGAATAATATGGAAACGGCGTGCTTTCACATAACTATAAACGCAAAAAAATGAAAAAGGTTTCAAAGAATGATGTAGAAATTAAATTGAAAATTCCTGTTTTTTACTGATTATTCAATGTCAATATTTATTCGTACTTCAAGAGATTTGTCAGTTTCTTTTTTGTATTCAATGAGTTTTTCAGGTATTTTATAGATTAAATCACGGAAAAAAGGGGCATATCCAAGTTGAAAATCAATAGGTTCTAAAAATAATTCAAATAATGAATTCCCGTAAAGATTTCGAATGGCTTTGCGGAGTTTTTTTGTCTTTCGTAAAAAACTTTCCGGAGTCATTCGTAAAATAAAGAAATCATTTTTTCCTTCATAAATCTCGTATCCTAAATTTAAATTATAGTTTAGTGCTTCTTGGTTGGTTTTTAATACACGAACAAATGATTCTGTTTCGCCCATGGCAAAAAAGGCACCTTCAATTAAGGTGAGAGAAGCAATGACTGGGATATAAGAAGTTTTGAGTTTTTCGTCAACCAAAAAAATACCTGATTCTGTTATTTCTCCTGGTACACGAAAATTTTTTTGATTAAACAAACCAATGTCTTTCCCTTCAAAATGTATAATATAATATGAATGATGATAAGACTTTTCAATTCCGGAAAACCATTTTTCTTGCATTTCGGGTGTAATATTCTCGCGATAAATCATTTTTTGACGAATTGGTTCCGAATTTCGCCATTGCCTGACTTTTTCAATGTCTTCTCTCTGTATGCG
>QNAD01000334.1 GCA_003641345.1 Candidatus Zixiibacteriota bacterium
ATTCATACATATTCTACCCCGAATAGGAGCTCTTTGACCGTTGATTAAAGTATAAGCAAGGTTTGATAGCTCGCGTCCGTAACCATCTGCATAACCGACCGGTATCACAGCTAATTTTGTTTTTGACGTAGTTCTGTAAGTACAACCATATCCAATAAAGCTATCTGAAGGTAAATTTTTAATTTGGCTGATTCTGGTTTTAAAACTTAGAATCGGTTGGAAAAGATTATTTGATCCACCCAATAATCTGTAAGATAAATATGTTTCTTTTGAGGGCCAATGACCATAAGCGGAAATTCCGGGACGTACCATATCAAATTTTGTTTTTTCAAAAAGAATCGTAGCCGCCGATGAAGCGGTATGTTTAATTTTTGGTTTTATTTTCAATTGATTCATTTTTGAAAGCATCTTTTTAAATTGTATAAGCTGTTTTTCAGCATAGTCATGATTAGTAGTGTCTTCTATGTTAGCGAAATGCATTGAAGCTCCGTAAGGGCGAGTGAGAGATCTATATTTTAGATAAATATCAGCAAATTGAGGAAGCTCTTTATCTGTGATACCTTGTCTGTTTGTGCCTGTTTCCAATTTGAGATGAGTTAAAATTTTTCTTTTAAATTTATCACCAAGTTTTCCCAAATCATTCAGGCTTTGTTTGTCAAATATGGTCGGTTCAATATCATATTCAAAAATTGCATCGGTATCATCAGGAGAGAAAGGTCCTAATAAAAGAATTTTTCGGTCCCATCCAGCAAATCTTGCCTGAATAGCTTCTTCGATTTCATGTACAGTAATATATTCGACTGCTTTAAGTGGGATAAGCATCGATACAATCTGTGGCAATCCATGCCCATACGCATTAGCTTTAACCGACACCGCAATTTTTCTTTTACCTGCTAATTTAACGAGTGATTTAATATTATGGTTAAAAGTGGGTTGCGAAAGTTCAATCCACTTGAGCAAGCGAGGCTTATTTGACAAGCGAGACTTGTTTAATAAGTGTGGCTTGTTTGACAAGCGAGACTTGTTTGATAAGTGTTGCAGCTCTTTTTTAGAGCGAAGACGATTTTCGGGTAGCCCACCGCTTGCGGTGGGTTTTTTGGACGAATTTTTTTTCATATAAGAAGTTATACACAGATTATGGAAGAAGGACAACAAAAATAAAATTAAGAGAACCTGGATTTCTGTTTTTGGGTTTGCTGAAAAAGTCTCACAGATGTTGCGATGGGTCCTGAAAATCTATGTAAACAGGTTTTTGTGACCTACCGCTCTTTAATTACTACTTAAGTGTCGGGTCACAATCCACCTTCGGTGAATCAGGACCCGACACAACTGAAATAAGACTTCTTCAACAAGCCCTTTCACAGGAATGACATTTATGTAAATTTTATAATAAAAAGGGCAGCTCTCTTTTTTGGAGACCTGCCAAATTACCACAAAACAAGATGGGAAAAATCAACCCCAAACAAGTTTGGGGTTGCCACCCGATTCTATTATAACTCTTTGAATATAATCTCTTCGTTTTCTAAGATTGTCCAAAATGATTTTACATCAACATCTTTGAAATTTGATTTAATAAAATTTGACAGGTTTTTAAGATCCGATTGTTGTTTTATGATTATTTTATCTGATTTGCAATTCATAATATCTTTATACCATTTACAATCCTGATGATTAAACAGGCAAACCTGTTTGATACCTGTTTTACCAATAAAGAGTTCAAGCTGGTCAATTAGGATTTTTGAATTGATTGAGTTAAACTTATGTAAAGCAAACGGTCCTACTCCTCCGCCAATTATGAGCGGAATGTAATTTTCAATCTGCAATTCTTTTGATATAAATAATCTGAATGCATTCTGAAAACGTGAATCGGCACAATGGATAACAAGAGTATCCGAGGCTGTTTTGTTTAATTGGTATTTATTCATAATTTATTATAATAAAATTTTTGGTTACAAACACAAAAAATCAAGTATGCAGAGTATTTAAATCTAAAGAGAAACTTAAAAAATCCCGATAAATATTATATCAATTATTTTAAACATATGAGGTAAATTATGGGACTTATGAATTTGCTTTTTAATAATTTTGGTAATGAGTATCAAAACCTGATTAATAAAATCAATAACCGTTATAAAACACCGAAAACACCAAATTATTCTTCCCCTCAGCAAACAATATCGCCAGTACCGGAACCAGTAACTGACAAATATGTGCCATCTACAGAAGCATTAGCCAAACAATCTGAACGGTCCGAACAACCCAAAGAGACAACTCAAAATTCTGCCAGTCCAGTTAATAATTCTAATTCAACTCCAGAAACTGAACAAACTGATACTCCACAAAAAGAAAACCCAACTCTTCCGATAAACCCGGATGGGACATATCAAAGTTACAGCAGAAAATCGAGACTTGATTATAGCTTAAATCTTCAATTCAATCTTGGAACTTTCACCAGTAGAGTAGAAGAATTAGCAAATGGGGATTTGCAATCATTAGAAGAAATGGCAATGGGTGGATTTGGTTTAAAGGCTGATATGAATTTTCAGGGATTTCAGCAGGTTCAGGAAACATCTGATTTAGAAAATAAGTCAGCATCGGTGACTAAGAATAAAATGTTGTCCTCAAGCGGATTGGCTAATAAGTTTTCAGCCAACAGCCGAAATTTTGCAGTAAATAGTTTTTATAATGAAGCTTCAAAAATTAGCCGTTCGTACCATGCCATTGATAACGGCAAACATCGGATGGCAGTTAATAAAATTGGATTCCGCTATCAGCTTGATTCCGGATTCAATTTTACTTTTTTAAATAAATTTAATACTCAAACCGAACAAATGGCACAACAAACTCCAGATATGGTAAATAATTATCTTGATTCAGCCGGTAGTTTGGCTGAATCTGGAACGACTGAAATGATGTCAACTTTCTTTGATGCGGTAGATACATATTTAAACCAGAGCGAAAAAGACCTTATTGCCAAAGCAAACGAATATTTTGATATGGCAGTTGAAGAATTGGGTTTCTCCGGAGCATTGGTTAATACTGCCAAAGATTCTTTTGTTGGCTCAATCGAAAGTTTCTTTAATAGAGTAGATAATGCAATAGAAACGGTTCAGG
>QNAD01000335.1 GCA_003641345.1 Candidatus Zixiibacteriota bacterium
CAGACCGAAAAATACCCTAATAATATGCATTATCAGTTACTGCTCGCTGAAACATACACGAAACTAAACAAAACAGAAAATGCCAAAGCTTCTTATCAAAAGGCAATTGACCTGAATACGCTTGAGGATAACAATAGGTACTTATCAATAATAAGAAGCATGATGCACTACGGTGCTGATAATCAAGCTTCTGAATTAATTAGCAAGGTTCGTGCAATAAAAAAAGACACAGCTCTATATGCTATTGAGCTTGGAAATATTTTGGAATTAAAACGAAATTACTCTAAAGCCACCATGGAATATTTGAAAGTTGTTGACGATACCACCCGTATTGGAGTTACTGCCGAAAGCAAATTGATGGCTCTTTTGGAATTCGAAGAATCATCTAAGCCTGCAGAAAAAATAATTTTGAACAATGCAAAAAAATATAACAATCCAAGCTTACCTAAATTACTTTCAGCATACTATTTGAAAACTTATCAATATGATAAAGCTTTTCAATATGCAGTAAAATTGGATTCATTAAATATCAAAAAAGGATTAGCTCTTGAACAATATTTGATTAATTGCATTGAAAGGAAATTATATCATCAAGCGGTTAAAATGGGAAAATATTTGCTTTCAAATATGAAAGGCGAGCCGATAAAACCGAACATTTATTTTTTATATGCCAAAGCCTTAACAATGACTGAACAATACGACCATGCCATTGCTATTTATGATTCGATAGTAATAATATCTCCTCATGTTCAAGACAAATCTATGGCTCTGTTTAATATCGGAGAAATAAATGCTGACCGATTAAATAATTGCAACAAAGCCATCAATTATTATGATTCGGTTATTGCTAATTATCATGGAGGCTTGGGGCTAATAAAAGCTAAACTTGCCCGTCCGCATTGTTTTTTACGAATAGGAAAATTATCTATTGCCGAACAGGAATTTAAAAAATTACTAAATATAAGATTGGATGAAAACTCAAAAGAAGAAATTGAATATACTCTGGCACTTTTAAAGTTTTTTAATAAACAATTTGATTCAACAGAAATAGCCATGCAAAAACTTATTTTGGATTACCCGCAAGGGTATTTTGTCAATGATGCCGTTCAAATCCTTATGGTTATTGATGAAGCGGAAAAAAACGAATCTTTATTACATCTTTATTCCAGTTCTCTGATGTTTGAGCAGTTAAAAAATATAGATTCAACCGAATCTAAACTCCGATTATTGGTTGATCATGAAATTTCAGCACTTGCAGATAACGCCCTTTATAAGCTTTACAATATTAATATTTCAAGAGCGGACACGACTAAAGCTATTTCTTATATTGAGCAGATGGAAAACAAATTCCCAAAATCTTATTATTTTCCGTATTGCTTAAAAGCAAAAGCAGATATTTTGATGATTAATGATAGTAGTGATGAAAAGGCAAAAAATATTTACAGATCATTGTTAGAAAAATACCCTAACTATCCGTTTATATCTGAGGTAAGAGAAATATTAAGAGAAATTGATACAAATAATAAAATCGGTTAAAATTCCGCCAATTTTTTATTGCCTTCCTCTAAAGTTTTAACTTTTCTCTCTAATCCAAATAATTTGTTTTCAAGTGTTTCCTGCTTTTTTGTTTTTATTTTGGTTGTTGTCCTAATCAGCAAAGCTAATGAAATCAACATAAAGAATACTGAGTTTACCTGTCGGAACAAATTACCCATATTAAAAATTGAATCAAAAAAAGCCAGAATACCTAAAACAAATAATACGCTACACCAAACAAACATATTTTCTCCAATCTTTATTATATTTTTATAATCAATTTATTCCCAAAAATCATTAATCTAAACAGTCAATATAGAGTAAAAATTACAGTTGAATTTTGAAACTGTAATATTATATTAACGAGTTCAAAATAATTGATTGCACTGAACTTAATAGAATATATCGGCTTATCATATTAGTCGCTTTAGGAGGAGTTTGTGACTGAAAAAATTGAGTTAAATAACCAAAAATTTGATAAAACCAACGCCATCTTAGCCGGAGTTGTTTTTTTAATTTCTTTTATCGTTTATGCTATGACAGTTCAAAGATCATTTTCCTTCTGGGATTGCGGTGAATTTATTGCCTGTGCATATATTCTTGGTATCCCTCACCCTCCCGGAACACCTCTTTTTGTACTTTTAGGACGGGTCATTTCATTGATTCCTTTTGTTGAGGATATCTCATATAGGATTAATTACATTTCTGTCATTTCCTCTGCCTTTACGGCTATGTTCAGCTATCTATTGACTGTTAAAATAGTTGGTTACTTTTTTGGGGAAGAAAGAAATAAAAGTTTAAATAAATATATCGCTTATATAGGTGGTATTGCCGGAGCTTTGTTTGTCGCATTTTCAAGAACCAACTGGGCTAATTCGGTAGAAGCGGAAGTTTACGGGTTAGGTTTGGCACTCTCAGTCGCTATTATCTGGCTAACAATAAAATATTACGAACTCAGGGGCACTGCTCAAGGTACCCGAATTATGTTTATTGTTGTCTTTTTGGCAACTCTTGGGGTATCAATTCATATGACTGTATTTTTGGTACTTCCTGTCTCTGCAATCTTTTTCTTACTAAACAGAACCGCAGAAAAAAAAGACTGGTTGGCAATCTGTATTTTTGGAATAACAGAACTTCTTTTAATATTGGGTATCTCAGCCTTAAGTATTCCTCGCGGCCATGTGCCATTTATGTTGTTATCTGTATTGTTATTAATCGGCCTGTTTTATTATTTAAGGAATAAAATCAACTGGGCTGTTTTAATTGGACTTGCCGCCGTAGGTGCATTATTACAAAGTTTCAGTTCTTATTTTTCACTCGCACCAATACTCGCCGGAGTCATAATTATTTTAGGAATACTTTCTAAAAAATACAAATTTAGATTCCAATGGAAAATTGGACTTACTATTATTATTATTTCAGCTATAGGCTTATCGGTTCACGCTTTTATTCCTATTAGATCTGAGTTAAACCCTCGTATAGATGAAAACAATCCTTCTCGTGATTGGCAGACATTTGTTGATTATCTGGACCGAAAACGATACGGACAGATGAGTATGATAGAGCGAATGTTCA
>QNAD01000336.1 GCA_003641345.1 Candidatus Zixiibacteriota bacterium
GCGATTTTCAGAAAAAACAATCTCACTGTAGCAGCGAGGTTTGGAATAGGAACCTATAATTTTTTTGACTTCACTAACAGGTTTAATCCCGATGTCATTTTGCCTATAACAGTTAGTACATTCTATGGCAAGAATCATCATATGGAATTTGGAATAGGACAGACTGTTACAAGCATTATTCAGGTTAATTCTGATTTTTATCCTGAACGGGAGAATTATTTTAATGGTACTTTTTTTATGGGATACCGTTACCAAAAGCAGATTGGCGGTATCTCATTTCGCATATTATATTCACCTATCATCGAAAAAAACAAATATTTCAGGCACTGGGGTGCAATTTCAGTTGGATATGTTTTTTAGTTAAAGATTATGGAAAAGATTTTACCAATCGTATTTTTGTTATTTTTTTCTTCTTGCAGGAAAGAGAATCTTGAAATTAACAATTTGAACAATAATAAGGTATGTGTTTTCGGACATGGAGGAATGGGTAGTGAACAAATTTATCCGATAGATTCTTACCAATCCATATCGAAATGTTTATTCGTTGGTGCTGACGGAACGGAAATGGATGTTCAGATGACTAAAGACAGCGTATTGGTGGCTTTTCACGATCCTGATTTGTCAGGCAAAACTAATTTAGAAGGTACGATTAATTCGTTGACATGGAGTGAAATAAAGGATGCAAAATATGCAACCGTTCCTTATGCTGATTACAAGGTGGTTTCTTTGAATGAGCTTTTTGATAATATAGAAAATATTCATAATTATATATTTTCGTTTGATTGTAAGTTATATACTGTCAACTCCGATTTAAATCAATTCTATGATATATTTACCCGTTCTATTGACAGATTGGTTAATCAGTATAGCTTACGGGAAAATGTCTTAATTGAATCAACTAGTGCTTCGTTCCTTAAAAAGTTCGAGATATTAGATAACAGTTACAAATTGTTTTACTATCCTTCATCGTTTGAACAAGGACTGAAAATAGCTACAGACTGGCATTTTTACGGTATAACAATTTCTACTGAACATATTACTTGTTCGCAGGTTGAAATAGCCCACGACAATAATTTATTTGTAACTGTTTGGGGTATTCATTCAAGGAGGGGGAATACTGATGCAGTGGCGAAAAATCCTGATTTTATTCAGACCGACAGGGTAAAGCATTTGGTAAAATATTTGAAATAAACTTTTGTTCCTGCCAACAATGAAATGGATATTTAATTTCCCTGTTTTCAAAAGAAAATGGGAAGATAGAAGGAAATCTAAAAAAAATACCTGATTTCCTTTCAGGATTTTCTAATTTTGTGAAAAATTAAAACTGTTATTATGAATTTATTCGAAAAGGTAAATCAGGATATTAAACAAGCTATGCGGGACAGAAACAAGGAGCGTTTGGAAGCACTGCGTGCCATTAAAGCTGCATTCCTGTTGGCAAAAACTGAAAAAGGAGATGATGAACTTTCACCAGAAAAAGAACTGGCTATTGTCCAGAAACTGGCAAAGCAACGCATTGATAGTGCCAAAATTTACAAGGAAAATAATCGTTTGGAACTATATGAAGTGGAAATGGCACAGGCAAAAGTGATTCAAGAATATTTGCCAAAATCCATGACCGATGAGGAACTGAAGACCTATCTTATGGAACTGATTGCAAAAGTAGGGGCAACAGGGATGAAAGATATGGGCAAAGTGATGGGAACAGCAACCAAAGAACTGGCAGGGAAAGCTGATGGTTCTCGTATATCGGCAATAGTTAAAGAAATTTTGGGTTAGTCGTTTTTGAAAATCAATAGTAAAGATATACTTAATCGCTATCAGGGATTTACCGGGTTAGAAAAATTTTGGCAGTCCGGAAATAAGCGAGTCTCTGTTACCGGAAATTCCGGAGCTGTCATGCCGGTAATGGTTGCATCCGGTTTTGATACTTGGAAACATTCTGTGTTGGTTATTGTACAGGATGAAGATGAAGCATTGCAATTCCAAAGTGATTTACGAAATCTCTTGCCGGAACAAACCATTTTGTTTTTTCCTTCATCTCTGAAAAAAGATTATAACGGATATTCGTCTGATAGTACCAACAAAGTACTTCGTACCGAAACACTAAATCAGTTGGTGAAAACCCGTGCAACCATTATTGTTGCTACTGCCGAGGGATTTGCTGAGAAAGTGGTGGCACAACGCAATCTTGAAAAAAACACTTTTATAATTTCCGAAAATCAGATGCTTGATATTGAGAAATTATTCTGTTTTTTAGAAGAAAACGATTTTGAACGAACTGATTTTGTGTATGAGCCGGGCGAATTTGCCGTTCGTGGTGGTATCATTGATGTTTTCCCGTTTAATACAGAGTTACCTTTTCGTGTCAGTATAGATGATGATCGTGTGGTGGGATTGAGAATTTTTGAACTTGATACTCAAATCTCAAAGGCAGAAGTTGACAGTATCTCAATTATTCCCGACTTCAAAAACGAAGCAAATGCTTTTTCGTCGCTTTTGACATATTTACCTAAAGATAGTAGAGTATTCTTAAGACAGGCATCATTTCTTGCGGAACTATCAGCGGAGATGCAGGAAAAACTTACCGATGAAAATCAAAAATTTGTTCATTTTTCGACTACGGAAGAAATGCTTCGTGGCTTACAGGATTTTACTATCGTGGAATTTGGTGGTAGTCCGTTGTTTCAAAACCATGAAGTTATTGAACTGAAAACTGAGGAGCCGCCAAAGTTCTCAAAAGACCTGTCGTTAATTAACGATTACCTTTACCGACTGTATTCTAACGGGTATCAATTTGTTTTTTGTGCCGACAATCAAAAACAATATGACCGGTTTTTAAAAATTGTGAACGATAATCAACCGGAAATTCCATTATCTTTTTTTAACGGTAGTTTGTCAAAAGGGTTTACCGATCATTTACAACGCTTATGTTTTCTTACCGACCACGAAGTGTTTTCGCGTTACCATAAACCCCTGATGCCTAATATCAAACGACAACAATCAGAACATTTGTTGCAAGATTTAAAATTGTTGAAGCCAGGTGATTATTTGGTGCATGTCGATTACGGTATTGGACGGTTTGCCGGATTGGAAAAAGTAGATAACA
>QNAD01000337.1 GCA_003641345.1 Candidatus Zixiibacteriota bacterium
AGTCGCATTCGCCGAAAAATACCGTAAATCATTTTATAGCCCACAAAATCGTGGTTGTGGAACGACCATCCCACACCGGATTTAAACTGTTTAGTTGCAGGTTTTCCAATATCATGTAACAATGCTGCCCATCGCAACCAGAGATTATTTGTTTTCTTGGAAATATTGTCCAAGACCTTTAAACTGTGATAAAAATTATCTTTGTGTCCGATTCCATCAACTTGTTCTACGCCTTTCAGCCGGAATAATTCAGGGAAAATTATTTCCAAAAGACCACTTTTATTCAGGAGTTTAAATCCTACGGAAGGTTCAGAAGCCAACATTATTTTATTTAGTTCATCGGTAATTCGTTCGGCGGAAACAATTTTAATGCGGTCTTTATTTCGCTTGATAGAGTTAAAAGTTTCTAACTGAATAATAAAATTAAGTTGTGTAGCAAAACGGATAGCTCTCATCATTCGTAAAGGGTCGTCCGAAAAAGTCTTGTCGGGTTCCAAAGGTGTACGAATAATTTGGTTTTTTAAATCTTCCAATCCGTTAAACGGGTCTATTAAAGTGCCGTAATCTGATCTATTCAAGCTAATTGCTAATGCGTTGATAGTAAAATCGCGTCGGAATTGATCGTCTGCCAAAGTTCCCTCCTCCACAATCGGTTTTCGTGAGTAACGCGAATAGGATTCTTTGCGGGCTCCTACAAATTCCAGTTGCCAGTTATCATGCACTAACATTGCCGTCCCAAAATTTTTAAAAATGGTAACATTATGCTCTATACCCAATTCTTTAGCAACCTCTAATGCAATATCTATCCCTTTCCCTAGTACCATAATGTCAATATCATTAGATGGTCTGTGGAGTAAGATATCGCGAACGAAACCTCCAATAACAAAAGCAGGTACTTGTTTCCGTTCAGCCACTCGGGCAATAACTTCAAATATGGGCTCATTCAGAGGCAATTTCATCAAAATATTTTTTTACAAAGGTAAATATCAATAACGGATTATCAATTAGGAATTCCAAATCTTCTTCTTGGATTTTAGATTTTTGATTAAGAGTACTTCTAATAATTCCAAAAAAAATAGTATCTTTACAAAAAAATAACAATCATGAAAAGATTATTACCATTGCTTTCATTAGCTTTACTTTTGTTAGTAAGTTGTGATTCATCTGTCGTTTTCAATAAAACTGAAAAATTTGAATTAAGTTGGAATGCAAAACATATTGTTTCGTTGACAACGGAAACTATTAGTCCCGGAAAATATCAAACGGTTTTAGTATTTCGTTATGGCGACGGTTATCCTTTTTCGCAACTAAAAATTCATTTGGTAGCAACCGGAGCTGAAACTTCTTTTACAGATTCAGATTTTATGGTAAATATAACAGATGAAGATGGCAACTATATTGGTGATGGTTTAGGTGATATTTGGGATTTGGAACAGCCCTTGGATACACTAACCATTGAGAATCCTACGATTATAAAACTTCAAATTTCACAAAAGGTTATTGATGGAAATTTGCCGATGGTTATGGAGGTGGGAATGAAACTAAAGAAACTTCCGGAATAATTTACTCTTCTATTTGCTTATCCGGTTTTTTTGTAAAATAAATATCTGCGACTACTAAAAAAGCAATTGATCCCCAAAATAGAGCTGATAATTTATCAGAATCTAAGAAATTATTTAAGAATCCATGGACCAAATAAGTTACTAAACCAAGCAATGTAAAAAGAGTCAATATCTTTATTTCCTTATTTACAGCATATTTATAAGCCCTTAAGCCGGTAATCATGGCAAAAACAGCAATCAAAAGCATATAAACCATTCCTAAAACGCCTGATTCTGCTAGTGGACCAAGATATTCGCTATGGGCATTTCCTCTGTCACCTTCATTTGTACTAATAATTGTTTTCTCGTAGGATAATTGAAATGGTGCATATTGGAACATATAAGTTCCCGGACCCCAACCAAATATTGGTTTTTTTTCAAACATTCGGACAGCACAACTCCAACGGTTGAGTCGTTCCACATTAGAAGCATCAGTAGAAATATTTGTCATGGATTGGAGTTGTTCTGCAAAATCTGAGGAAGAATCTTGTCGATTTTTCTCTAAATCGTTCATCAGTTGGTTGTAAATCAGACTTCCTACAACAATTAAAATGAGTGAAAGAAAAGCAACAATTTTAAATTTAATTTTAAATAAAATAAGAATCAATACAACAACAGCAACAAATACACTTAACCAAGCAGCTCGGGAATAAGAAAAGATTATAGCAAATATAAAAATACCAAAAATAACTAATGAAATAATTCGCCAGATTCCTTTAATTTTATTGTCAAATATAATTCCTAAGATTCCAAAAATAGCAATAGCTAAAGCTGCACCATAAGCAGTATGGTCATTGTATAAAGGAGAACATACAAAATTTGCTGCTTCTTGGTCAAATAATCCATAAGATAAATGATTTTTTAGCGTATAACCAATGGCAATTAAGAATGCAACGAAATAAAGTGCTAAAAATAATTTAAAGTTTTTAGGATTTTTAAAAAGTTGTGTTGCTAGAAAATAAAATGAAACTAGAAACCATATTCTAGAAAGAAAGAATTTTAATGAAACAATGGGCATCGTACTGGTAAATGATGTTATTAAGATCCAAAAAAGACTAAAATAAATAGTAATGGAAACAGGATGGATTAGTACTTTCTTATCAAAAGTTCTTTCTTTGAGTATTTTAAGAAGAAATAAAATTAAAACACCAACCATTAACGGTTCGGTGGGCAAATACATATCTATGCCCAAATCAGGATAGAAAGTTCGCAGGGGGATAGAAATAGGTACAAAAAAAGTGATTAGTAGGATAGTTTTATCTAATGAAAATATGGTAAATAAGATGACAATTAGAACAAAAGGAACAAGATTGAAATACAGATTTTTGTGAGCAATAAAATAACCATCAATTAAAATAAAAACCAAAACGGTCAATAAGACCCAGATAATATTTTTTCTGTCGGTTTTCAAAATGACAGGTTATGATTTTTTCTGAAAACTTTCGTAAAAAACGAGTACTATAAATGAAAAAAGAAATGAACCGAGAACAGAAA
>QNAD01000338.1 GCA_003641345.1 Candidatus Zixiibacteriota bacterium
GGGTCAGTATGAAAATTCTCCCCACAGACCAGAGCAAAAGATAGGTTAGTGGATGATCCCGGTGTCAAAGTTAACGGACCTATTGACTGAAGAGTGGAGATTGAAGAAATATAAGCTGAAGAAATAATTTTAGTTGCCGTGCGATTATAGTCATAAACCCATACCGGATCGTACGTTTCTATTTTTGAGGTGTATGCCTGGTCATAATCAATCTCGCCATTACGTAAAAGGAAATACATATCCCTGTCACCAAGCGGGTATCCATTGTATCTGGATTGAAAACTTCGATAGTTTTTTTTCATTTGCGGGCCAAAGTAATACCTTTCATAAGAGGTTTCATCAAGAACAGATCTTACCCACCAATTATATGAAAATTTTAATTTATCATGTAAATTATTAAATAGTTTTAACCCAATAACACTTCTATTTGATTTGTACGCCGAAAGTCCAATCCTTTTCACATAATCAATATATTCACCTTCAACAGCCACTCCATCACGATGAGTTAACCATGCCATGTTTAATGTATCTTTATAGTTACAACCATAATTCGAAGGGTAATCTTCTAAAAAACCACTTAAAGTTGCATTACCAAGGAGAGTTTCAAAATAACCAAAATATGATTTCATATACATGCCAAGATAAACATCATTAATTTTTTCACTGCCAATATTTTCTATCTTTAAATCAAATAGAATAAAATCTTGAGCATAATCATAAGACCAGGCATATGAGTTATGAGTGACTTTTATGTATAATGGCTCGTGTGGACGTAAATCAATATCATCAAAAGTATGATATCGATACAGAGTATCAACATATGAAAATGAAATATCCTGTTCTGAAATTAAATCTTTATATTGACTGCTGTTTTCATCGGAGATAGACTTCTTACGAAGAGTTCCGTCCGAAGAAGGATCAGTAAAAAATTCATCTGTGTTCCCACCCGGCTCACCATCGGTAACTATAGAAACCAAAGTATCGGATTTTTTTATACCTCCAACCCACAAGCCGACATACTGTAAGTTATCCAAAAATGACCCTTTAGGGAATTCACAACTGGCAACGATTACTTTTCCCGTAAAACAATCAGTATAACCCATAAATTCATCACGATAAGAAAAACCTATTTTCCCCTGATTTTGGACAGCTAAAATAATGTTACTAATATCATGTTGAGTAACACAAAAGTTAGATACAGCTTGAGCTTTGTTGGTATGAATATTTTTTATGGTTCGGGCATCAACTTGGAGATTATGCACACAAATAATAGATAATGATAAAAAAAAATATGTTTAAAAGTTCTCATATTTATTGCGTCTTGTTATTTATCCATGCAAATTTTATAAACAAAACATAGATAAAAAAGAGTTTACTATCAAGATTTTTAATGAGAAATTTATAATAATATTCTTGATATTTGTTTATATCTTTGCGTAATTTCTTTTTTGCAGCCCGAGCAGATCAGGAGCCGTGTGGTCCTGACTGGTATAACTGGGGCAGACGAGGGCGTCTGCCGCCCACTAAATCCTGAAATATTTCACGACGTTTGAAATAGAATAAAAAAATCAATCATCAGGAGAGTTGCGTTTGGTAAAATACTTAATTGCCTGTTCGCAAGTGTAACCGTTTTTTTGGAAAGTAGAAATTGACGGGTAGTTGATATCTTCTATCAACGCACAGATTACTACCGCTCCCTGCTTGTATAAGAATTTTTCGCAAGCTTCTATAATTTGTCCGGCATAATTTTGTCCGCGCCAATCAGGTTCCACCGCTACCCGATTTATCCACCCGCGTCGGCCATCAAAATTCGCAATCCCCATCGCTACCATATTATCATCATCGAAAATTCCATAGAACGCTGTCTGGGGGAAAGACATTTCTTTAGTAAGCATCTCTTTGCTGTCACGTCCCTGAGGTTTATATGGTAAGCCGGCATCTGCCCAGAGATTGATTATTTTTTCATAATCCAAAGCGTTAAGTGTTCTTATTTCTGGCATCCTGTTTTTCCTTTAAAATTGACTCCAGAGATGAAATTGTAAAGTCAGAGCCGAAAGGTTTATCGTTCCAATGGTCACATCCGGTGTAATTTAAAAGCACACCGCGGGCAGGAATAGAAATCTCTTGAGCGGTACGCATTCCCATAGCCAGCATCATAATGCAAGCTATGCCAATAACTCCCATATCTCCGGATTTATCTGAAAAATATTTTATTTGTTCTGTTAATTTCCTTTTAGAGAAGATTGCTTTTGCTTTGTACTTTGTGGCAAGCTCTATAATCTTATGAGCCGGACAGGTGACCTTGCATCGTTTGCAAACATCACCGTACTCTGTTTCTACTTTTTCACACTCCGGATTATGAACCGACAAACAATCCGGCATAATAATCAACGTGTCTTTGGCTTTGTTGAAATCATCCCGATTAAGTTCATCATAGATTTTAAAAGAGATAGCTTCAAGCAGATATAATTTTTTTGATGATAATCTTAAATTATGGTCACCACGTTCACCAGACTCGTTAAGGACAGTACACACAAAAGAATCAATATTATGAAATTCTTTCTCAAATTTATTGAAGCCTTTTTGAAAAATATCATCGACAAACTCTGACAATTTGCCATCAAAGTTATCATTTAAGTTATAAGTCGGGTAGTTGCCAGTCATGGCGTAAATTAAAGTAACCTTTGGTTGCCTGTCTATTAAAATGTTCGGTTGGATCAATCTGAACAGTTTTTTTCAATTTTTGTGGTTTCAATGGTTGTGTATTGATTTCCACACCCTATAAAATTAATAATTAATACAAATAGAGCTAATGGAAGTATATATTTGTTTCTGTTATTTGGCATATTATTACTTGCCTGCTGGTTTTATAATTTTTGAAGAGTCTTGAAAGTTTTCTTGATACAATCAATTTTTTGCCTATATTCGGTGTATGTTACTGGTTATAGATATAGGCAATACCAATATTGTGGTTGGTCTTTGCAAAGAGGATATGTTGAATGATCATATAAGGCTATCTTCAAAGGGAGATATAACCTATGATGAAGCTGGTTTTTTTATAACAAACTGGTTACAGCATATGAATATTACCAA
>QNAD01000339.1 GCA_003641345.1 Candidatus Zixiibacteriota bacterium
AAAAATAATCTTTTCCGCGTGATTGTCCGTTTCTTTCTTCTGCCATCAACGAATCTGCTACAACCGAAGGTGTTGTCGTATTACTATCGAGCGGAATGCAAAATTCCGGCATCGTAGCCGGAGGTAAAACAGGAATTGGAATATTAATTGTAAATTCCAAAGCTGTTAAAGCAAATTCAAAAGCAAGACTATCCCATGTGTGGTTTGTGATAGTTGGAGAAATACTATGATTGATACCAACATCCATACTGGGCCAATCGAAACAAGGCCAATGAATGTGCAAGTCGTCGCAAGCAGGAAATGAAATAGTATCTGTGTAACCTGAATCAATTACCGCATTAGCATTATTTGGCTCTGACACATAATATTCCATAGCTGTTGGAAACGAAAGATTAGACCACACCGTAGGACTAAAAGTTAAATCTTGCTGCATGGTACTGCTAAAATTTAAATCTGCCGTCAGCAACGAATAATCAATAGTAATACCTCCACCAACATTATATGTTCCATTAAGCATTGCCAAAAATTGCTGAATAGCAGGTCCTTGAGGCGGTGGTAAAAACCCGGCAATAAAACTCAAAAACTGAATTAAATCTAAATCAAACGAAGCATAAGTTGTATCACCATTAGCAATAATTGCCTGATGGCAAGGGTCTGAAATATCTAAATGGTCTGTTGTTTCAATATAAGGAATTGTAATTTGCCCACTTAATCCCGTTCCTGCAAAATTATTAAACACTATAGGTAAGAGAGTGTCATGACAAAAACCAAAGCTACCTCCCTGCATACACGGATAAATTACCTCACCGGTTTGTCCGTTGATATAAAAAATGTGAATCGTATCTGTCGGCACATTAATGTTCATGATGTTAAAAGTGTCGCAAGTAATAACACAAACTTCAGCATTAATATCCAAACCAAAACCAAATAAAACTCCAAAGTCAATGATTCCTGCTTGTGGGAAATGTGAATCCAATCCCCATCCTGGGAGCACCTCATAATCAGAATTAATTGTAATCCATTCACCCGGATTCCATGTATAATTATCAGGGAAAGTAATATCTACGCGACATGGATAATACACATCAAGCCAACCGGTAGTAAATCCTGTCATCGAAAAATAAGAACCTACTTCTAACCATGTATCAATATTGAACATAGCACCTACTTGCCCACCAATAACCGATTGCATATAACCAATAGACATTGTGGTATCGTAATATACATTGAACAGTGTTGTTGTATAATTAATATTAAACGGCGAACCATTTGGTCCCCACATGTTTTGGTTCGTACTTTGCCAATCCACAAATGTAGAGTAAGTATGAGTTTGTGCAAAACTGTTTTCCGAAATCAGGAAAACAATAATCAAAACAACAATATTTCTGACAAACTGCTTCAATCTTTAAATTTTATGGACAATAAGCTTTTCAATAAAACATCTGCAATTACCTCACGGGCAATCACAGGGTAATTAGCGTTAATCCACACGGTTTTTTGATAGTTGCCTGTGAAAAACATATACCGTTCAAATTCCATTTGTGTATGAAGAGAATCTTTTGCCGTTACAGTAAAAGACACAAGGAAAAGGGTTGCTTTTTTCCCGTCATCAGTTATCAGTTCTTTTTTACTGATAAAATGAGCATTTTGTTTTTCAATATATTCAGGTGTAATATTCTTCATCAACATAGAATATGCCGTGCCGTCAATTTCGTTAATTTGAATAGTAGAGGAAGTCGGAGGGTGTAAAAGTGTATTTTTTACTGGTAATACTACGAAATATTTAGGTGGCACAATACTGACATCTGTTCCCGGGGCTATATATTCAGAAACAACAGTATCTGCATTCTCTTGTGAAAACATACATACTGAACTCATTAAAAGTCCAATAAGGATAAAAAACTTTCTCATTATTCTTTCTCGGGCATCAAAAATTCATACAAAAGTACGAACAACGGTTAAAAGAGACAAATTTATGCAAAAGAATTTTTAAGAAAAAAAGACTTCCAATAATATGTCAAGCAAATTAATGTTAAATTTATATCAAATTACTTGAAGATTTAGTACTTTTGTAAAAAGATTTTTTCCGTGACTTTAAAACGAATCTGCATATTATTCTTTTTCTTATTAAATACAGCATTGCTGTTTGCCACACATAACCGTGCAGGAGAAATCACTTATCGGCAAATCGGTCCCCTTAAATACGAAATTACACTTGTTACATACACCTATTCATTATCTGCTGCCGACCGTCCCACATTAGAAATCCGGTGGGGCGACGGAACCTCATCTATTGTTTACCGCGACGAAAAGATTTCTTTACCAAATTACTACAACCGGAATACTTACCACGGGACACATACCTATCCCGGTCCCGGAACCTACGAAATTACCATGGAAGACCAAAACCGAAATGAGAACATTTTAAATATTCCCGGCTCTGTGAATGTTCCTTTTGCCATCAAAACATTATTACAGATTAACCCTAACGAGGGCAATAACAACACACCTGTATTGCTTAACCCACCCATAGACAAAGCGGCTGTAGGAGAGTTATTTATTCACAACCCTGCCGCTTACGACAGCGACGGCGACAGTATTTCTTACGGATTAACAGTTTGTCTCGGCAATAACGGATTGCCAATTCCCGGTTATTCGTTACCTCCTGCCAGTCACGATTTTTATGTTAATCCTGTGACAGGCGACTTGGTTTGGGATTGCCCGACAACCACCGGCAGATATAATGTAGCAATGCTCATTGAAGAATGGCGTAACGGCATCAAAATAGGAAAAATTGTTCGCGATATGCAGATAGAAGTATATGAGTCGGAAAATCATCCGCCGGTAATTGATTCCATACCGGATATCTGTGTGGTAGCAGGAACAACAGTTCAGGTATCATTTTCCGTTACCGACCCCGATGGCGATTATATTGCTTTGGAAGGTGAAGGCGGTCCTTTTATTTTACAAAACAGTGCTTCGCTCGGACAAACTGTTAACCTCCCCGGTCATGCTGCCGGACAGTTTACATGGCAAACCGACTGTAGTAATGTAAGAAAACAGCCCTATGAGGTTATCATCAAAGCAACTGAT
>QNAD01000340.1 GCA_003641345.1 Candidatus Zixiibacteriota bacterium
TAATTTTTCAGTTTCCTGATATACCAAACCGGATTCAAAACCTTTAGAAACGGCAAAGTTACGAATTTTTTGTTTTATCGCGGGAATATCTTTTTCAACCACCAGTTTTTTTCTCTTTTTTAGTAAGTTTTGCAACATATCTCGATACGCATCCTCGTCTATTCCGGATTTTATAGCCTGGGTGATAACAGATTGCGGAATTTGTTTTTTTGTGAGCTCAGCAACAATTTTCAATCGTCCCCAGTGGTTAAGCAAAAATTTGTCATGGACAAATGCAGCAGCATAGCGGGATTCGTTAATATAGTCGTTTTCTGTCAGATAATCCAAAAATTTGTCAATCTCGGTTGCCGGAATTTGCCGTTGCAAAAACCAACGACGGACATCTGCCGGACATTTTTCTCCACCGGAACACCAATGCATGAGCTTCGATAAAATTTCTTTTCCCTGCTTTGTAAATTTATTTGCCATAACACGCTTTAATAAATCGGTCTTTTCCGTGAATATCCTGCCACAATATAATATCATTAAAATTATTTTCTGCTAATAAATTCCGTATTGCATCGCCTTGCTTTTCGTTGATTTCAAAAAATAATTTTCCGTCGGGAAGCAAAAGATTATCAGACAGTTTTACAATTTGACGATAAAACAACAATGGGTCATTATCTGCTACAAATAATGCTTCTTGCGGTTCGTAATCAACTACATTGGCATCCATTTGCATTTTTTCGGAATCGAGCACATAAGGCGGATTGCTTACAATGATATTAAACTTTTCTGTCAGCGGAAATTTAGAATCAAAAATGTCGTGGCGAAAAAAATTAATTTTCACGCGATTCAATACAGCGTTTTCTTCGGCTATTGCCAATGCCTTCGGATTTTTATCCAATCCAAAAACCGTAATATCTAATTTTTTTGCCAAAGCAATGGCAATACAGCCACTACCTGTTCCGATGTCTAAAACTTGTAAATTTTTTGTTCCTGTATATTCCTCAAGAATATGATTAACAAGCTCTTCTGTTACGGGGCGTGGAATTAAGGCACCGGATTTTACGAAAAAAGGTAAGTCCGC
This sequence comes from Candidatus Zixiibacteriota bacterium, assembly GCA_003641345.1. The sequence goes on from QNAD01000340.1 coordinate 1,070, forward strand.
AAAAGTTGTTTTTCCTAAAATATATTGAATCGGTTCTTTTTGTTTCAGGCGGGAAACGACAAAAAATAAATCATTCTCCGGAATATTGAAAACCTCATCTTTTTGCAAAACGAGGTCTGTTTTATTTTTCCCGAGAGTCGTATTAATCCAAACAAAAAATAACGATTTGGCTTCCCGTTGCAAATAAATTTCTCCTAATGCATCAATAAAATATTGTTCTGCTTCCGCAAAGGTCATTTCGCAAAGAAATATTTTGAAGAGAAAATGGTTTTGTCGTTAGACAGGCGAACAAAATAAATTCCTGAAGGAACGATATTTCTTGGCAGCGAAATAGAAACTTCATTCCTCGTTTGAATTTGTTGCTGAAAGATAAGTTTCCCTATGGGCGAAAAAATTTCTAGCAGAAATCCGTTGTCTTGTAATCCGGATATATATAGTTGACCGTTGGCATAAAAAATTGCCGGTGATTTATCTTTTTGGAATTCAGCAATACCTGTAAGTATTTGTTGGCATGCCTGTATCACACTATCTACTTCGGTAATCTCCATTCGCGGCTGCTTGACTTTTGTGTCGGGGCAAATCAGATAATATTGCGGTGTCCATGTGATGCCGTAAATTGTCAGCACGGAGTCTGTATTTTGAAAAGTAGAGAAAATGGGAAATTGCCCGCCAAAATTTGTTTCAAAGTCGTTGATATGTTGAACATAATTACTGTCGCCAAATGAACACTCAATGCCCCACACCCAAAGACTATCGCCACCATAACCGTATGCTTGCCATACCGAATCTAACTTGGGTGTGTTTTGCTGGCACGAAGGACAAGCAGTGGCAAAAAAGTCGAGAACAACAATTTTTCCTGCGTTCAGTTCTGTGTACAAATTAAAAGTGTCGCCATCCATGCTAACCATGGTAAAATTGGGAGCGATGGAAGCACGAACTGTTGTAAATTTTTGGGCATTTGCCAAAAATGTACCAACAATAAAAAATACACTTAAAAATAGCTTTAGATTCATCATAACTGTTTATTTAATGCCTTTCAATTTTTCCTGCAGAGCATCAACAGCTTTTTGTTGTACTTCAAGCTCTTTCTTTTTGGCTTCCTGATCGGCTAAATTCTTTTTGATGTCGTCTTCAGCTTTTTTTATTTTTTCTTTGTAGTTTTCTATGTCTTTGTGTAGCCTTTCATTTTCTTTTTCCAAGTTCTTTTGTTCAGACTCAAATCCTGCAAGGATTTTTGAAGCGTTTTTAATTTGTTTGTTTACCACCTCTTCCGACATTTTTTTTGCAAACTCATAGAGGATTTTTTTCATGACTTTAAACTTATCCGGATGGTCGGATGACGATAGATAAGCACCTCCCATATTTATGGCTACATACATTTTGGTATTGCCGTCTTTGGTGTCCTCAAATCGTGTATAAATATCTACGGCATTATTATCTTTAAAGTCCTTAATCAAAGCATTATCAGAAGAAATTTCGCCTTTCTTTTCGTTTATTTTCCCTTTAAAATCTTTTAATTTCTTTTGCCATGCTTTGGATACATCTTTCGAAGATGATTCAAAAACAGTAACATATAATGCATGTTGGTTGCCTGTGCTGAAGCCGAAAGAAGTTTCGTTGACTTCAATTTTGCGTTGGCTGAAGCCAACAGTTACAAGCATAAAAATTGCCATTCCAGTGAATAGAATCTGTTTCATGGTATAAATTGTTTAATTTGTTACGAAGATAATAAAATTATTTCGATTCAATCAATTTCTGTGCCTTTTTTAGTGTTTTGTCGTCGTGCAAAAAGACAGGATAAAATCCCTCATCACCAATGATATTGCGAATAATAAATGCATAAATATAGTTTAAAATCAGCGGCTTGGAGTTACATTCTTCTGTTTTACACTTAATACTGTCTTTTTTTGTAATATAATTTTCAAACTTCTTCCAAAGTGGCTGTTTCTTCAGGAATGACAAGAGTTGCTTGTAGTCTTTAAATTGATTCATTTGTGCCCTGTGTGCATCGGCATAATCGAA
>QNAD01000341.1 GCA_003641345.1 Candidatus Zixiibacteriota bacterium
TAAATTCAGATTGGTTACAGATGCTGCTTTAAAATCACCCGACAACTCAAACTGCAAATCCTCCAATCCGATTTTCCCATCCTCAATTTTGTATGTATTATCGCTGTAATTAAAGCCGATATCCAGTGTCGTATGCTTATTTTTTGCGAAATTGACACCGTCATCGGTAAAATCGTTAATGAAAACTTTCGCCGTGGTATTAAAATCAAATGTCTCTGCCGAAAAATTTCCGAAAACTTCCGCATTATTTATCTGTGCCAGCAATTTCATCTTTTTGTAAGCATTCCGTATTTGCAGCCGGACTTTTGAAAGCAAAATTTTTTGCAAATCAACTTTGATATTAGCTTTAATGCCTGACGAATCGGATTTGAAAATATCCAAGTTATTTTTCCCGTTTTTGGCAATAAACAAGTTAAATCTGCCCGATTCAATTCCAATACGGTGAAAACTGTATTTCTTTTTAATGATGTCTATCAGATTAAAATCCAGCGACAGATTTTTGGCAAAAAGCAGCGTATCTGTATTTATTCTGTAGAAATCTTTGCCTGAGAAATTTTTAGGAGAATGCACCAATATATCATCAAAAACTAACGATGCATCAGGGAAATGCTTGAATACGGTAAATGAAATTTCCTTGACATCTACCTGTGTTTGAAGCGATTTATTGATTTCGTCAACCACTAAACCAACAACCTCATCTTTGTAAAAATAAGTAATGACTGTTCCTGTACCAACAATAAGCACTGCTACAATCACAAATAAAATCAAAAGCCACTTTAAGAATTTTTTCATTTTTAATATTCCCTGTTTATCTTTAGTAATCCACTCACGCTCCTATTTTTAAAGAGAAAGTCAATAGGTATATTAATTTAAAAATCATAATAATAATTACTCAAACTTGTTTTAATACCGCCATAAACATGTAACGCATCATAATGCGGAAAAATTTCGTTGTCTTCGTTTCGCCATTCCATGCCCAAAAATAATTGAAAATTTGTTGTCCTGTTAAAAAGGTAACCTAATTCAATGGTTTTATATGTAATATTGTCTTGTATCCCTGCTGGGAAATTGGAATTTACAGTTACCGGATTTTTCGTAAAAATATTTTGCCCGAAATTTACGCCTAAAGAATCAATACCTTCAACTGCCATACTATAACGCAGATGAATAAAAAAATCCTTGACTGAGTAATCAACCATTAGGATAGTTTCATTGAAATTGGCACCCATAGGATGTGCCAACGGCTGTGAGAAATGCGAGTAGTTTTGATTGGTATTTGTCTGAAACGAATAAGTAAACGGTTTGACCTTATTGTATTCCGCTTGTAATTTTAACCCTTTCAGTCCGAAAGGACTAAAAATATACAGCCCTAATTGATAGCCATCTTTATTAAAGGTAAACGGCTGTTCTTTAAAATCATCAACCACATATTGTCCGTAGAACTTAACTTTTTTCCCAATTCGGCTGCTCATGTTTAAACCAACTACGGCATTATTCAAATCGTTCAAACCGTAAACCGCTTCACGATAACCCGGCACAGGTAAAAAATAATTGGCATTGAAACGGTTATTGTAAGTAGAATCGCTAGTATGCCAGATGAAACCTTCGAACAAGCCGACCTGTAACCATTTGGCAGGCAAATAATTCAACATCGAGAAGCTGCCATATTTGGTTTGATAAACCAAATCACGATTATCCTGACGGAATACATTGATAAAAGCAGTCCAGAGTGCTGTGTATTGCCAACGGCGATGTGTAGTGGTAATTTTTGCAAACGGATAATTATAGGTATTGTCAGACAATAATAAAGAACGGTAACCATCACCCACAAAATTTTTCCCATGACCAAATTGAACATTCAGAAACTTCCATGGTGAATACGATACAAAACCTGATGAAGAGGAAAAATCAAAGCCGTAAGTCTTAAAATTGCGTATCCTCCCCTGCCCGGGAACAACATATCTTCTTTTGATATACGACCTTAAATATTCGGGATAAAAACCTTGATTTTCGTAAAATCGCGATTCAAATGAAAAATTCTTGCCCAAATCGCCGCGAACAATAATGCCGCGAGTATTGGTAAACAACTTGTAATCAGGTGTCATACTTTCCGTACCCGTTTCAAAATGAATGAGCGGATCAATACGAAGTATAATATCCTTTTTTTTCAAGAAAATAAAATTCTCGGTTTTCAGTTTACGGATAACCCACGACCGATTCCTATTAACGCTATCAGGAAAAAATCCTGTGACAACCATGGAATCAATACCGGATAAATTGCCCGTAATGTATGGTTTAAATGAGGTATGCACAAAAGAATCAGATGCTGTTGCCGCTTCCAGAAGTGCAAGAGAATAATACCTGCCTAATGGCAAAACCTGTGTTTGTGAATAGACACTGTTTGCCACCAATACAAGTATAAAAAGTGATACGAGAAAATTTTTCAACCTTGAACTTTTTCTTTTTTATTCACCAAATATCGTAATAAAATATTTAACAGAATGGTATAAAGCAAAATAATTACACCGGTAACATGATTATTAAAATGCCGCAATAACATAGCAATTGCAATAGAAGAAATAGAATACAGAACCAAGATAAGAGTTACCCATTCGTGTGAAAAGCCAAGGCGAAGCAAGAGATGATGGATATGGTTCTTGTCGGCTCGTAAAGGATTTTTTCCGTGAATAATCCGCAAAAACATACTACGGAAAAGGTCGTAAAGCGGCAACATCAGAATGGCAATAGCCAGTGTGGGCGATGAATGGAAAAAGTAATCGTGAAATTTGTTAATGGCATTCGTCTGAATAAACTCAACAGAAAAAAAAGCCAATAAGAAACCAAGAACCATGGAACCCGTATCACCCATAAAAATTTTGGCAGGTGTAATATTAAATCGTAGAAAAGAAACTAATGCTCCGGCTAATGCCGCAGCCAAGATAGCATGTTGCAAATTTTGGTCAATCAGATAAAACCAAACACCGTAGAAAATAGAACCTACCAAAGAAATAGATGAAGCCAATCCATTGATTCCATCAATCATATTCAAGGCATTGATAATAGTTAGAAAAACCAAAATTGTAAAAACTA
>QNAD01000342.1 GCA_003641345.1 Candidatus Zixiibacteriota bacterium
GGAAGGAATCCGGACATCGAAAAGCTAGAAGATGCGTTTAAATATATCCATCCCGAAGATTTGCCAAAAGTTAACGAAGCCATGGCAATGGTTTTAAAAGAACAACTCCCTTCTCTAATGCTTCAATATCGGGTTAAACACAATGATGGTCATTATATTTGGATTGAAATTTTAGCTAATGTAGAATATGATAAAGCAGGAAATCCCTTTCGTGTAATTTTCAAAACCCGCGATATCACTTCTCGAATAAATTTGGAAGAGAAGATTAGGCAAAGTGAAGCACAATACCGATTATTAGCCGAAAACTCCACCGATGGCATTGCCTTATTTGAGAATGATGAATTAGTTTATATGTCGCCTTCATATACCAAAATTCTTGGTGATTATTTAGAAATTAACAGGATTGAAGAAATGTTTGATTACATCCATCCTGATGATTTACCAAAAATAAAGCAACAAGTAAAAAAGATAAAAGCAGAAAAAGTTGAACGGGATATTTCTCAATACAGAATCCGAAAAAGCGATGGATCGTATGCATGGTTTGAAGATATTATCCATTCTGAATTTAACGAAAGGGGGAATCAAATTCGGGTTATTCTAAACTCTCGTGATATAACAAAGCGAATTGAAGCACAGGATGAACTAAAAGAAAAAGAAAAGCAACTGGAAATGCTTTTAACAAATATGTCCGACTTCCTTTTCTTAATTGACAAAGATGGTATTATCAAATATACTACACCCTACACACTTAACTATTTCGGTTATGACGAAACAGGAATTTCAGGAAAATCATTTTTTGAGTTTATTTATCCCCCTGACTTGGAACGATTAATTCAAGACTTTTCTCAAGCAGTAAATGAAAAATCAATTGGACGGAAAGCTTACAGAGTTGTCCGTAAAGACTCTTCATTTTTCTGGATGGAAATCAATGGAAACTCCATTGAAAACGGGCATCTTGAATTTGTTATCGTTGGTAGAGATATCACCGAACGAATTAAGATACAAGAACAATTAAAAAAACAACACACAGAACTGGCAGAACTTAATGCCACAAAAGATAAATTCTTTTCTATTTTGGCACACGACCTCCGTTCTCCTTTCAATCAAATAATGGGCTTTTCGGACTTACTTTCAAAAAATATGCACCAATACGACACTGAAAAAATTGCTCATTTTGTAGGAATTATCAGAAATTCTTCCGTTAAAGCATACCAACTTTTAGAAAACCTGCTAAACTGGTCAATGGCAAAACGAGGGATGATGGAATTTTATCCGGTAACACTTAATATCATTCCACTTGTTAAGGAAGAAACAAATAGACTTTCCGAACAAATTAAAACCAAAAATATAGACTTAAAACTACAAGAGTCTTCAAATATCTTCCTTTCCGTTGACGAAAATATGTTTCGGATAATCATAAGAAATATTCTTAACAATGCCATTAAATTCACACCCCTAAATGGTAAAATTAATATTGACCTCAAAGAAAAAGATAATGAAATTATTATCACGATAAAGGATAATGGGACTGGAATGGAACAATCGCAGATTCATTCTTTATTCGAGCTATCGGAAAATCGTTCCAGCGAAGGCACACAGGGAGAAAAAGGAACCGGTTTAGGATTACTTGTTGTTAAAGAATTTATTGATAAGCACAAAGCAAAAATTGAAGTTAACAGTGAAAAAGATAGAGGCACAGAAGTTCAATTAATCTTCCAAAGGGACAATACTGTTATTTTGTCATAACCCTTTAGGTTTACCTGTCATTTTTTCACCTCACTTTTCTCTAACAAAACACAACCTACTCTCTGTCAACTTTTTACTATTTTTAATATTTTTCTGGAAAACTTTTTGATATAATTCCTCAAAAACATTACAGGAGGAAATTAAAATGAAATTAGATAAGTTTACAACTAAATCACAAGAAATTATTGAGCAAGCCATACAAATTGCTTCGGGCAAACAACATCAATCAATTGAGCCCGTACATCTTTTAAACGCTATGCTCAATGAAGAAGATAATATCATTAAATATCTGGCAGGAAAAACAGGAGCCAACTTGCAAATGATTCAAACTACTGTCAGACAAATGTTGGAAAGCAAACCCAAGGTAGAAGGTGGCGAGCCCTATCTGTCTAATGAGTCGTCAAAAGTTATTAATCGGGCAGAACGACTTGCCAAAGAATTCGGTGACCAATTTATTTCCGTTGAGATTTTATTGTTAGCAATTATTGATGCAGGAGGAGAAGTATCAAGGATGCTAAAAGATGCCGGAATGACTATCGAAAACATGAAAAATGCAATCAGGGACCTACGGAATGGCAATTCGGTAAACTCCATGTCTGCCGAAGAATCATATCAATCATTATCTCGCTATGCTCTCAATTTAAATGAATTAGCTCAAACAGGTAAACTTGATCCCGTTATCGGACGAGACGACGAAATTCGCAGAATTTTACAAATTCTGACACGCCGGACAAAAAACAATCCGATACTGATTGGGGAACCCGGTGTCGGAAAAACAGCAATTATAGAAGGAATGGCTCATCGTATTGTTAAAGGTGATGTACCAGAGAACCTTAAAGATAAAAAAATCTTCTCACTGGATATGGGGGCTTTGGTTGCCGGAGCCAAATATAAAGGGGAATTTGAAGAACGCCTGAAATCCGTTGTTAAGGAGGTAATCAACTCCGACGGAGAAATAATCTTGTTTATTGACGAAATTCATACTCTGGTAGGTGCCGGCAAAGGTGAGGGTGCCATGGATGCCGCCAACATTTTAAAACCGGCTCTAGCAAGAGGTGAATTACGAGCTATCGGGGCAACCACTCTCAACGAATATCAAAAATATTTCGAAAAAGATAAAGCCCTCGAACGCCGTTTTCAAATTGTTATGGTAGATGAACCGGATATTCAGGATGCAATTTCCATTCTCCGGGGCATTAAAGATAAATACGAGAATCATCACCATATACAAATAAAAGACGAAGCTATTATTGCTGCTGTAGAGTTGTCGCACCGGTATATTACCGACCGTAAATTACCCGATAAAGCCATTGACTTGA
>QNAD01000343.1 GCA_003641345.1 Candidatus Zixiibacteriota bacterium
GTATTCTCTATATAAACAAGCGAAAAATTATCTATTCTCTTTACTGTCTCCTTTAATAACTTATCCGCTTCAATATAATTCATGCTACTATGAGACCAGTTAATTACAGAACCTTCTAATTTGTACAACTTTCTTCTATCTGGCTTCATAACAGGTGACAACAAACAAGGCATAAATAGAAATGGCATTATTCTGTTTATATTTCTATTATTTAATATAATAGAATTAAAAGAGTTTATAGTGTTATTAATTGTAAGATTTGTTTCCCCGGGGAACCCAATAATAAAAGTGCATAACGTTTTAATATTATGCTGATTTAATAAATAAATGCATTTCTGGATTTCTTCTGACCTAACTCTCTTTTGCATATTTTTTAGAATATCGTCATCAAGAGATTCAACACCTATCAATGCTTCCTGACAACCTGATTCTGCTATCAAGGCAACATTATCTTCATTTACAGCATCAGCCCTGAAGAATGATCTCCATTTAATATTAAGTTTACTTTCTATGATAGCTCTACATATTTCCTTGGTTCTTTTACTGTTTACAAACAGATTTTCATCAGTAAAATAAATAGGTCTATCAGGAAAACGCTTTTTAATATTTTTTATTTCAGCAATAATATTGTCAATATTTCGAAGTTTGACTTTAATGTTAAGCCCTGCAAAATCACAAAACTCACACTTGAATGGACACCCAATTCCTGCCTGAATCGGGATTTCCTGACCTACAATTGATTCTGGAATTTTCTCCCAGTCAATAATATTAGATAATGACAGATTTGGTTCCTTGGCAAATTTATTTACAACCAAATCTCCATTTTTTCTATAAGCAATATTTGATAGATGCCTGTAAGGCTGTTTATTTTTAATATTATTTATAATTTCAAGAAGGGTTGATTCTCCTGCTTCTTCGATAACAAAAGCATCAACATATTTATCAATTTCATTATTAAAAAAGAAGGAATTACTGTTTAAAAAAGAAACATCAAATCCTTCAAAATAATTATCTTGGCTTAATTGATACTCCCTGTAACTTTTTAAAACTTTTGCACCACCTGCCACAATAATTGACTCAGGAGATAATTTGCGCACAGCTTTGGCAATTTCAACAACCTGATTGGCATCACAGATAAATGTTGTAGAGATTGCCACTACTTTCGGTTTTAACTTAATAAGTTGATTAAATTTATCCTGTTCATAAAGAAAATAATTAACTGCCTCTACGGAAAAATTATGCTTTGTCAGAAAATCATACAGGTATATTACATTTAGTGAGCGAGAAAATAATTTTGTTTTATCACTCCGTTGATACAATTTTTCAGCTTTATCCAGATCACCCCGACTATCAATAAGATTTTCAATAAAATCTAAAGTTACCTGATGATTACTATAAGTAAGCCTCATTTCATCTTTCGTTTCGGCTCCGCCGACTTCAAATAATGAATGCCCGCCAATTACCAGTACATCTAATTGTTTCATAATCTTAATCCTTTTTTTATCCTTTTTCAACTTTCTGTTTTCTAATTAGGTAACGATTTGGACTATGCCATTTCAGAATTTTTCTATAGATTAATCTATTTGATAAACTAAAGGCGGTTCGAAATTGTTAAATTGTACTATCTGAAACTTATGAACTGCAATTCCAAATATTACAACCAGAATCAATATAGATATCATACGGATTATTGTTTTCATAATTTCACTTCTCCTTTCTGATTAGCAATATTATACCGTCCTGGAGCTAAAATATTGTTTGGGTCAAGATTTTTCTTTACTGACTGCACTATTTTCCAATAAGTTGAATCTTTGTTGATTATTTTATCCATATGATCAATTCCTACCCGATACGGGTGAAACTGTCTGTCACGTCCTTTTTCAAATAAAGAATCATAACATTGCCTGGCATTGTTGACTTCATCTGATGAGTGCGGATCAAACAAAATCGGTACCGTAGAATCAAAGCAACGATGCGATAGGGATGTCAAAGTTATCAATGGTTCAATATTGTTTGCAAGACATTCTTTTTTTACCATATCCACATATTCCCGTACTTTATCCGGTTTCATCGGGACAAGCGGTGAATACCAAAGCAGACCGCAATTATCAACCGCTGGATTCATTGGTTGACCTTTGGGTGGACAAGTGCCTGATTTCCAGTAACAGAGCGGAAGAGCAACTTCGGTAGGGATACCCTCAATACATTTGAATGCTTCGCTGAGTTTTGCGAGCTGATCTTTTATGTTAACAAAAGAATTACGCGGCGTAATACTAAATATCTTTTGCAGGAGATTTATTTTTTTACGATTGAAAAAAACAGTTCTGTTTGAAATAGGTTTGAAATTTTGTCTAATTGTTTTTTTCACTTCCTTGATGATTTTTTTGTTACCATAAATCATCCCCCCCACTGTCCAGACTCCTATTTTGGCTTTTTGGCAAATTGAATCAACAAGTTCATCCGGTATTATGGTTTGATTTTCAAATTTATCTTTGGGATATTTAGTGAACATTGACATCATCCGGAGACGATTCATCAAATTTATTGAACCCATCAGGTTGCCGTATTGTTTGAGTGTTTTTTGAATAGCGGTTACTGCTTGTTCAAGATTATCATCAGATTTAATACTTATCAAAAAACCTTCTACTGATTCCTGAACAGTAGCCATGGCAATTGTCATTTCTGTAATAATTCCAAAATTCCCTTGAGCGAAAATACCGTCAAGATAAGGTCCTATTCCCCATTTAAATATTTTGTCTGTGATCTCACATCTATTCTCAGTAAAAGCTGAGTGATAAACCGATCCATCAGGCAAAACAGCCTCAAGAGACATAACAGCCCCAAAATGGTCAGCATGGGGAGTGATACCATACCCTTTTTCAATAGCATTGCCTATCAGACTGCAATCCGGACCGGCACCGGTAACCGGAACCAGATAATTTAGATTACGTTCTTTTAGATATTCATATAGTTTTTTTTGCGTAACCCCCGGCTGTACAGTAACTATGTCAAGCTCATCATCAAAAGATATAATTTTATCCATTCGTGAAAGATCAATAA
>QNAD01000344.1 GCA_003641345.1 Candidatus Zixiibacteriota bacterium
AGTAACAATTATTGTATCAGAATTGGAGCATCCATTTATGTTTGTAACTTCTACAAAATATTCGCCTGTTTGATTTACACTTAATATTTGATTTGTAGAGCTATCGTTCCATAAATATGATACAAAAACGCCAGCATCAACAGCTAAATTAGTACCTTCGCATATTGTTGTATCGTTCCCTAATGATACAATTGGAGAGTCATCTATCGTTAAATTGATAGTGATAACACTATCGCAACCATGTTGGGAAGGAATAGTATCTTTATATATTCCTGAAGTAGTCCATACATAGCTTCCACTTGGTGAAGTGTAGCTGTCACAGGCATGTTCACTAACTGTATTGAATAAAATATGACAATCGTAAATTTCTTGAATGTAAGCATCGTAGCTGTTATCTGCCGATGTCATTTCAAAAACATCACTATCGCTTGGGTCAAAATCGCAAGTACCTCTAAATCTTCCTGTAGAAATTATTTTTCTTCCGTCATCACTTAATACCATAGAATAGCCAGAATTATATTGTGTGTCTCCAATTATAGTGACTTTATCAAGAGCACCTCCATTAAAATATTTTGCAATAAAAGCACCTCTTTCCAAGACTGTTGTGATGATAGTTGTATCCGGGTTAAAATCAACACTTTCCGTAGCATATCCTATGATATATACAGCATTGTTTTTGTATGTAATATTTTTAGGCTTTCCGGTACTTGTTTCCGAAGCATAACACCATAAATAATCTCCAGCTGGTGAAAGTTTTTCTAAAAAAATATTATCAGAAGAGCTATAGTAATAGTTAATACCTGCATTAGGGTTAAAATCAACAGAATCTTTGTAATAACCTGTTAAATAAACATTTCCTATATTATCACAAACAACTTTTTCGCCTTTATCTATTTGGCTTCCACCAAACGATTTTGCCCATAAAAAATTTCCTGAGGCATCTAATTTATTTATATAAGCATCCCAACTGCCATTGCTTGTTAAATTGTATGTGCCGTTTGGATCAAAATTACCTGTACCTACATAATATCCTGTTAAATATATATTGCCATTATTATCACAAGTAATTCCATAACCGGTTTCTTGCGAAGAACCACCAAAATGAGTTGTTAATAAGTTATTACCAGAAGAATCTAATTCCCAAACAAATGTATCGTAACTACCATTAGAACTAAAAGATTGATCTCCCAAACCATCAGTAAATATTATTCCATAAGAGAAATATCCTGTTGCATAAATTTTATCGTTGTCATTATTTAAAGCTAAGTCAAATCCATATTTTAATGAATTACTATGTGCATAATTAACCCATACAAAATTTCCATCTTTATCTAATTTTAAAATGAATATTCCATAATATTCTCCATCTACATTGTAAGTATTTGTGGAAGGATCAAAATCTACAGTGTCTTTGAAATTACCAATAACATAGCAATTACCTATAGAATCTACCACTAAATCAAAAGCTTCATCATCATTGCTATTTCCAATAGATTTTGCCCATATAATATTACCGTTTAAGTCAAACTTTTGAATAATGATATCTGATCCTCCGTTTGATATAAAGTTTAAAGTATTTGCAGAAGGATCCGCATCAATAGTGTCCTCATAATTTGATACAGAATAAATATTTTGATTAGCATCAATCCCTATACCATATCCTTTAACAGTTGAGTTTCCTGATGTAGAATTTGCCCATTCAAAAGTAAATGTTTGAGCGTTAAGTATTACTGTAAATAATACTAAATTTAGTAATGTAATTGTTTTTTTCATATTATAAATTTAAAAAGTTAATAATTGATTTATTTTCTAATTGCTTCTGCAATTTTTGTAACTGATAACATTCCATAGTCAAACACATATTTACTATCGTCTGATAATCTAATGGTCACTGTTTTTTTTAAGAATGATTTCTTTTCGGTAATATCTTTAATTTCGTGTTTAGGAATAGTAACATACCCATTGTCTTGCCATTGATTCATTATTTCTTGCGAAACCAACAGCGAGTGTCCTGAAGCACTCACGGCACTTGTTGCTATTTCACCAAGTAATCCGGATAAAGATGTGTCGAATCTTACATCAAAATACAGATTTTTATCGGTTACAAACAGTTTCCCGCCCAAACGGGTTCCTTTTTGATTCAAAGGAATAAAATTCAATTGCCAATTTCCTAATAATATTTCATTATTGGATTCAATTAATTTTTTAATTACGCTCACAACATTATTTTTTTAGATTTATGATACAAAGATACCATCGCCACAAGGGTGGAAATGTCATCAAAATTGATGATTTTGTAAAAAGATTCTGTCGTTAATTTTGACTACATCTATATGAAACAGTCTGAAATATAGCCATATGGTAAATTAGATTAGCCCGTATTCTTTGGCGAGGTTAACAGCTTCCATACGATTCTTTACAAGCAGTTTTGAATAAATTCTGCGGCAATGAGTTCTTACGGTTGTAACGGAGATAAATAATTTTTCTTCAATTTCTTTGTCGCTCATTCCTACGGCAAGGCACGACAGGACTTCCGTTTCGCGTTTCGACAAAGCATTGATCCAATTGGGAAGTGGTTTGTTTTCGTGTTGGGATTTCAATTCTTCAATGTTTGCCAATGCTTCGTTATAGGCATCTTCTATGTTGTTGTATTTTTGTAATATCTTGTTTTTCTGCTGATTAAGTAGTCGTTTTTCTTTGGTTAATTTCCGGAAAACATAAATAAATATTACAACAGATAAAATAGACAATAACAGGATGATAATTAACCAAAGTCGCATTTTATCCCGCTCCGATTTAGCCAGTTGAATTTTATTTTTGCTTTCAATTTCTTTAATTTTCAGTTTTTCGTCATATTCAAATTCTGCTTCTTTTCTTCCGATTTCCTTGTCTTTTTCTATTGTGAACAAACTGTCGGTAAGTGTTTTAAAATTTCTGTAATTTTCCAAAGCAAATTTATAATTTCCTATTCCTTCGTAAGCATCAGATTTAAATTCGTAAACATCTTTTAGTTCTGTTTTTAGATTAATTTCGGAAAGTAATTTTTC
>QNAD01000345.1 GCA_003641345.1 Candidatus Zixiibacteriota bacterium
ACCCCTTATGCAGGGCTAAATCAAGAAACATGTGATCAAACCACTCAATTAAATGCTGATACAATAGGAATGAATGTAACAACACTGAACTGGACAGCCAGTCTTGCAGGTGTTTCAATTATAACAAATAATATTCCCAATCCCATCGTATCCATTGCATCTATGGTTCCTACCATTTATGGTGATTCAGGTCAGGTAACAGTATGGTTTTATTTAAGTACATTTAATACTCAAGGCTGTGGAGGTACCGATTCTGTTTCCGTAATCTTTTATCAGGTGCCGGAAGCTGATGCCGGAGGTGATGACAGTGTTTGCGGATTGGAGTATGACTTGCTGGCGCAATTTGACTTAGTCAACAATCAGAGTAAAGGACAATGGAACTATGTTGCATCGCAAAGCCCTTCGGGAGCAGTTGTTAACTTTGTGGATGATACTGTTCCAACAACAACTGTACATGTTTCCACTTATGGATTCTATTATTTCGTATGGAGTGAATGGAATCGTGAGAATAATAACTGTAGAGACTACGATACGGTTATTATCCAATTTATTCCATATCCGAATATTGATTGTGGTCCCGATTTCTCAGTTTGCGGTAAATGGGCAGAATTAAATGTTACTACATCAACAGGCATTGGTCAATGGAATGCTATTGGTGGTGCTGCTTATGCCTCTGCTCCGGATACTGCTTATCTAAATCCCGCCTATCAGGATTCTATTAACGCATGGGTTTATCATGCTACACCAAATGAAACGACTACTTTCTACTGGACAGAATACAATAGTATTTGTGTATCTGTAGATTCTGTAAATGTCTATTTTGCCGGAGAAATTCCTGCTGTACCATATATTCAGGATTCTACTAATTGCGGTTTAGTATTTGACGACTTAGATGCACAACCACCACAATATGGTTATGGTTATTGGATTGATACGGTAAACAATACACAATTCTACGATACGGCAGTTACGCCACATCCTGATTCTGTTGTTGTACAATATTATGGAATGCATCATTTCTACTGGATTGTAAATAACGGAGCTTGTATTGACACCTCCGATGTTATTCCTATTTTGTTTGTTCAGAATCCTATAGCCAATGCCGGTGGTTATTACTGGCCCGGACTATTCGGTACAGGGTCTGAAATAAAAACAGATACTGCCTGCGGATATGACTATTACCTGGGGGCACAACCAACTATTGGTTTGGGTACATGGTACACTACAGATCAGGTAAATACATGGTTCCTAAATCCGGATTCTATCAGTCCCGATTCAATTGCTACTCATAACCCAAATGATACAGCACATACTATAATTCTGACATATAATACCAATCCCAATCATTATGATTTTGTATGGGTAGAAGATAATAACTATGGCTGTACAGACCAAGATACTTTGCGACTGTTCTTCGCTCCGATTCCAACCGGTGATTTTACAGTCACAGAACCTTGGTGTATCGGTTATCCTAGCACTATCATTGCTCATACTTCCTATAATCAGATTCAGAATGATGACTGGGGACTTATTCATTTTAACTGGGGACTAGATAATGGTATCGTTGATACAACGGGAGGTATTCCGGCAACAGGATTGGATGAAGACACTATTTATGTTCACTGGGATAATGGAGATCCTACTCATATCATTTCTCTCCTTACAATTAGTCAATACGGATGTAGTTCACCTATTAGTTTTGATACTATTATTGAACCACCAAAGATGAATCCTGATTATGACATTGAGGATGGAACTTGCGGATTAGCAAATGGTATTATTACACTTTATACTGACACACACGAATTAACTTTCACTTGGGATAGTACTTTTACTAATCAAACCGACACAATACAGCAAGGATTATTGGGCAACCAAACATTTACGGTTCTTGTTCACGGTGAATCATCATCGCCTGATGCTCCACAGGGAACTTTCTGTACGGATACTATTAGTATTTATCTTCCGGATACAGGATACACTACAGCATTATTCGACACTTTGATTTCTGACGGTGTAGCTCCTTATTCCGTTTCTATCACGAATTTGTCAGAAAACGGACAAAATTACCAGTGGTATGTCTATGACCAGAACAATCAATTAGTATGGAGTGGAACAGATGAGTTTCCAACATTTACTATCAATCAAGAAGGATATTATCATGTAGTATTGGTTTCTACTAGCCGTGATGATTGTTTGGACACAATGAAATGGGGAGAATTTTATGTAGAAGCTTCTTCAAAAATGGAAGTACCAAATGTATTTACACCTAATGGTGACAATACAAACGATTTTTTCCAAGTAGTTGCTAATACATTGGAATCATTCCACGGAATTATCACTAACCGTTGGGGTAAGAAACTTTACGAATGGGATAACTGGGAAGATGAATCTGCCGGATGGGATGGTAAGATAGGTAATAGTCTGGCAACACCGGGAGCTTACTTCTATATCATAAAAGCAACTGGGAAAGATGGGACGGAGTACGACTTGCAGGGAACATTCTATCTGTTGCGAGAAAAACAATAAATAACTAAGAAAGGGCTATTTCTATAGCCCTTTCTCTTTTTTGAAAAAAGTTTTTAGGCAACCTTTTTGGTTTTAATTTGTCATGTAATTGTTAATCTATTTTTAAATATAAAATAAATAATCATGAAAAAGCTAATTATCATTCTATTTTCTCTGTTCCTAACATCCGGTTTATGGGCACAAAAAGCATTTTCTGCTAAAATTACCTCAAAGGACAACAACGAATTCTTTGTAAAAGAAAATAATGGAAATTATTTTGTCACTTTTGAAGTTGACAATATTAACATTAAACAACTAACTACATTAGAATCATCTATTAAAAACTCAAGAGGTGTTCTAAATGTAACAACTTCCGAGATTGATAAAAAAACTTATTTTTTTAAAGTTGAATTTTATAAATTTGCTACAAGCAAAAGATATTATGCAGGTTTCTTTAAAAGAAATAATATAAAAAAATTACTGATAGACAACAAAGTAATTTACCCTGATGAATTAATTGAGAAAAAATA
>QNAD01000346.1 GCA_003641345.1 Candidatus Zixiibacteriota bacterium
TCCCGAAAGATTAAAAGATATTCTTGAAGCATTAAATAAAATTGCAGAAAAAACACCAATCATATTACCTTTACATCCGCGAACTGCCAAAATAATTCAAAATTTAAAATTCTCCAAAGGGATGTCTTCAGAAAAAACTCAAAATCTGACAATAATAGAACCGGTTGGATATCTTGAAATGGTATATATGCTTAACCGTTGCCAATTAGTGATGACCGACAGCGGCGGCTTACAAAAAGAAGCATTCTTTTTCAAAAAACCATGTATTACCTTGCGTGACGAAACCGAATGGGTTGAATTAGTCGAACACAGATTTAATACAATTGTCGGTGCAAATAGAGATAAAATACTTTCGGCAGTTAAAACACAATCTTCCGATTTAAATTTCGATATCAATCTATATGGAAATGGCAAAGCTTCGGAAAAAATTATTTCTGTATTATTAAAACGCCGATAATGAATATTTTTCTGATAAATCATTATGCAGGATCACCCGAAATGGGAATGGAATACCGACCATATTATATGGCACGGGAATGGATAAAACAAGGGCATTCTGTTACCATATTGGTTGCAACATATTCACATATCAGACAAGCCAATCCGAAACAAACAGAAGAAATTAAAGAAGAAATTATTGACGGCATCCGCTATCTTTGGGTTAACACACCTTTTTATCAAGGCAATGGTGTAGCACGGACAAAAAATATGTTTGCTTTTATTCAGAAAAGTTTATACAAAGCAAGTTATTTTGTAAAAACCTATAAGCCTGATGTAGTAATCGCTTCATCAACCTATCCGAGCGATAATTATGTTGCCCGCAAAATAGCAAAACTTTCGGGGGCAAAATACATTTACGAAGTTCATGATCTTTGGCCGCTATCACCTATGGAGCTCGGTGGGATGAGTAAATATCACCCGTTTATCGTAACAATGCAACACGGCGAAAGTTTTGCCTATCGGAAAGCCGATACAGTGATTTCAATGTTACCAAAAACAAAAGAATATATGGTATCAAAGGGGCTGAATCCTAAAAAATGGCACTACATTCCAAACGGTTTTGTGCGAAAAGAATGGGAAAACCAAAAGCCATTGAATGAAACAACGAAAATAAAAATTGAGGATATCAGAAAACAATTTGATACAATAGTAGCTTATGCCGGCACTTTAGGATTGGCAAATGCATTAAATTCATTTGTTTTAGCAGGAAAAACATTAAAAAACACAGCTTTTGTTTTGGTTGGAAAAGGTCCAGAAAAAGAAAATCTACAAAACCTGATAACAGTAAATAAATTGAAAAACATTTTTATTTTAGATAATATAGGGAAACAAGAGATTCCCGACTTACTCAATAAATTTGACATCCTCTACATCGGATTACAATATCAACCATTATTCCGGTTTGGCATCAGTCCCAATAAGATGATTGACTATATGATGTCAGGAAAACCAATTATTCAAGCTATTAAAGCAGGAAATAATATGGTAGAAGAAGCCGGCTGCGGTATCGCTATTGAGCCGGAAAATTCTCAAGCCATTGCAAATGCTATCGAAGAATTGAAAAAACTTTCCCCTGAAAAAATTAAGGAAATGGGAGAAAATGGAAAACAATTTGCTTTAAAAAATCATGACTACAAAATACTAGCTAAACGATTTGAAGAAATAATGTTAAATTTGTAAGTATGAAAATTTCTTTCTCGCCACCACATATTAGTGAAGAAGCCATACAAGAAGTTATTGACACTCTACATTCCGGATGGATAACCACCGGACCGAAAACAAAATTATTTGAAAAAAATCTAACAGAATATTGTGGTAATAAAGCAACACTTTGTGTCAATTCTGCAACTTTCGGGTTAGAACATATTTTGCGATGGTTTGGTGTGGGCAAAGGTGACGAGGTAATTATACCTGCTTATACTTATTGTGCCACAGCAAATGTAGTCGTTCATACAGGTGCTACTCCCGTAATGGTTGATATAAACGGGTCAGATTTTAACATTAATGTAGATGCTGTTGAAAAAGCAATTACACCGAAAACAAAAGTTATTATTCCCGTGGACATTGCAGGATTACCTGCCGATTACGATGCAATAAAAAAAATCATTATTGAAAATAAGCAACAATTCTTGCCTACTACAGAAAATCAAAAAAAACTCGGAAGAATATTGGTACTAAGCGATTCGGCACACTCATTTGGAGCCATCTATCAAGAAAAAAGAACAGGAATATTAGCAGATATTTCAGTTTTTTCATTTCATGCGGTTAAAAATCTGACAACTGCCGAAGGCGGTGCTATTGCCTTGAATCTGCCAGAACCTTTTGATAACAAAAGTATTTATCAAGAACTTAACATCTTGTCATTACACGGACAAAGTAAAGATGCACTAGCTAAAACAGGAACAGCCAACTGGCAATACGATGTAATAGATGCAGGATACAAAGGAAATATGACTGACATTCAAGCATCATTAGGATTAATTGCTCTGAAATATTACAACAGCAAAACGCTACCCAAAAGGAAAGCTATCTGTATGCAATATTCCGAAGCATTTTCAAAATATGATTTTTTTACATTACCACCGTTGATTGAAAAAAACAGAGAAACATCTTATCATGCATATCTGTTACGAATCAAAAATATTTCGGAAACACAACGCAACCAAATCATGCAGGAAATTTTCAAAAGAAATATTGCCGTTAATGTTCATTTTCAACCGTTGCCTATATTTACAGCATATAAAAACAGAGGTTACTCAATTACTGATTTCCCTGTTGCTTTTGATAATTATTCCCGTGAAATATCCTTGCCAGTTTATGAAGATTTAACCGGAGAGCAAACTGATTTTGTCATTAATACTGTAATTAACGCCACAAAAAAGATTTTGAATTCAAAATGATAAAACGACTATTCGATATCTTTTTTTCAATTTTGGGAATTATCATCCTTTTACCTTTTTTCTTAATTATCTCAATAATAATTGTAGTTGAAAGTAGAGGAGGAATTTTTTTCTTACAGGAACGAATCGGCAAAAA
>QNAD01000347.1 GCA_003641345.1 Candidatus Zixiibacteriota bacterium
AAAGAAGAAAAACCATCGGAGACAGTATCTTTGGAGGAAAAACAACCAAAACCGAAAAATCCGATGGGGAATATTATCCCTGATGTAGGCAGTATGCTTCAGGATGATAGTCCTTCCATAAAAGAAAAAGATAATAGTGCGGAAAAAACTATTACAGAACAGAATAATGCTGATTTTTCTGCTGAAGATTTGAAACAGGCATGGCAAAGTTTTTCCGAATTTTATTTGAAAGAAAAACCAAGATTATTGCAGATATTTCAGACTTTTTCACCTGATATTAAAGAATTCCCTGAAATAGAGATAGAACTATTGAACGAAAATCAGGAAACAGAAATAAAATCTATTTACCATGAGTTATTGGTATATCTTAAACATAAACTAAGTAATTCGGAAATCGTTATGAAGATTACGGTAAATAAAGAAAAAACTATTCGCACGGAGATTCCATATACTGACGAAGAGAAATACCGACACTTAAAAAAAGAGAATCCTAAAATTGACGATTTAAAAGATCAATTAAATTTATTTTTTGATTAGTTGAAGAACATCTTTTCGGGTCAAAACTTTTTGTATTTTCGTGAGCAAATTTAAAAAAATAACTTCTAAAAAAAACAAGTATAATGGCACAAGAAACTAGAAAAATTATTTGGACAAAAGTGGACGAAGCTCCTGCATTAGCAACTTATTCCCTTTTGCCCATAGTAAATGCTTTTACGAAAGCTGCCGGCGTTGAAGTTGAAACGCGTGATATCTCCCTCTCCGGAAGGATTTTGGCTAATTTCCCCGATTATTTAACAGAGGAACAAAAAATTTCGGATGAATTGGCTTATTTGGGCGAATTGGTAAAAAAACCGGAAGCTAATGTTATCAAGTTACCTAATATTTCTGCTTCTATTCCGCAATTGGCAGAAGCTATCAAAGAATTACAAGAAAAAGGATTTAAGGTCCCCGACTATCCGGCAGAACCTAAAAACGAAGAGGAACAAAAGATAAAAGAACGGTATGCCAAAACACTTGGAAGTGCTGTTAATCCGATACTCCGTCAGGGAAATTCTGACCGTCGTGTGGCACCGTCAGTAAAAGCTTTTGCACAAAAACATCCACATAAATTAGGGGCTTGGCAATCGGATTCTAAAACCCATGTTGCCCATATGAACAAAGGCGATTTCTACGAAAACGAAAAAACAATTGTATTAGATAAAGATACGGATATTCGTTACGAGTTTGTAGGTGAAGATGGTAAAACAGTTGTGCTAAAAGAAAAGCTTACATTATTAAAAGATGAAGTGCTTGATGCTACCTATATGAGTGTTAAAGAATTACGAAAATTTGTTCAGGAGCAAATCGAAGATGCTAAGCAGAAAAATATTTTGTTTTCCGTTCACTTGAAAGCAACCATGATGAAGGTTTCTGACCCAGTTATTTTTGGTCATTTTGTCTCGGTTTATTTCAAAGATGTATTTGAGAAATACGCAGATATCTTTCAAGAGATAGGTGTTAATCCTGATTTAGGATTAGGTGATTTATATCTGAAACTTAAAAAATTACCTGATGATAAGCGAAAAGAAATAGAAACTGCTATTGATGCTGTATATCAGAAGAATCCTGATTTGGCAATGGTGGATTCCGATAAAGGGATTACTAACTTACATGCTCCGAACCTTGTAATTATTGACGCCTCAATGCCACCAATGATTCGTGATTCAGGTAAAATGTGGGGACCCGACGGGCAATTGCACGAGATTAAAGCGATTATTCCTGATCGTTGTTATTCAACTTTTTATCAGGAAGCTATTGATTTCTGTAAACAGAATGGTGCTTTTGACCCTGCAACAATGGGGAATGTATCTAATGTTGGAGTGATGGCTCAAAAAGCAGAAGAATATGGTTCGCACGATAAAACATTTAAATCGCCCGGTAACGGAAAAATCCGTGTAGTTGATAATCATTCCGGTGAAATTCTGATGGAACATATCGTTGAAGAAGGCGATATTTATCGTGGTTGTCAGGCAAAAGATTTGCCTATTCGCGACTGGGTGAAATTGGCAGTAACCAGAGCTAAAGCTACTGGTGTACCTGCTGTATTTTGGTTAGATAAAAATCGTGCTCATGATGCCGTAATGATTCAAAAAGTTGAAAAGTATCTGAAAGATCATGATACTACCGGATTGGAAATCCATATTATGTCGCCTGTTGATGCTATGAAATTTACGCTTCCTCGTGCAAAAGCAGGAAAGGATACTATCTCTGTTTCCGGTAATGCACTTAGAGATTATCTGACTGATTTATTCCCAATTTTAGAATTAGGTACCAGTGCCAAAATGTTATCTATTGTTCCTTTGTTAGCTGGTGGTGGTTTATTTGAAACAGGTGCCGGAGGTTCGGCTCCCAAACATGTTCAGCAATTCCTCGAAGAAGGTCACTTGCGTTGGGATTCATTGGGTGAGTATTTAGCATTAACCGTTTCGCTTGAAGATTTGGCAAATAAAACGAACAATAAAAAAGCTATGGTACTTTCCAAAGCATTGGATAAAGCAACAGGTAGAGTATTGGAAAATGGAAAGTCGCCTTCACGAAAAGTTAATGAACCCGATAACCGTGCCGGACATTTTTATTTGGCAATGTATTGGGCTGAAGCACTGGCAGAACAAAACGAAGACAATGATTTAAAAGTTCAATTTATTCCTGTTGCCAAACAACTGGCAGAAAACGAAGCCAAGATAATGGAAGAATTGAATGTAGCACAAGGTAAACCGCAAGATATAGGTGGTTATTACTTACCCGATAATACAAAAGCTGAAAAAGCTATGCGTCCGAGTACAACACTAAATTCATTTATTGATGCTTTGGTGCTAAACCATGCTCAAGTTAATTAACTTCTTGAATTAGGCATTTAAATGATATTTTAAATATTTCAAATAATTTACTACTGAGTTATTTAAAAAAAAGTCACCTCTCTATTTCTCCCCCGAAGGGACAAGCCCTCTGAGGGGAGATTAAGTAGGGTGATAGATGAAAGTTCCTTATTTATCA
>QNAD01000348.1 GCA_003641345.1 Candidatus Zixiibacteriota bacterium
AGTTCATATAACGGCAGAGATAATCGAAAAGGATTTATTCCATCAACCACTTTCAAATCTATGTTTTCCCAGCGCTGGCTTAACGATGTAGTTATGCAACCCAAAAAAGATGTTTCAATGCAAATAGCTAAAGATGACCTGTACAACTTGATGGGAGCCAAATATAAATTCGACCCAACCGACACTGAAGCTCTTTCTATCTGGGATACTTCCGAAGGTTTCGAATTTCTAAGTACCTTTTTTACTGCTTTTAAAATGTTTTTAGTCGGAATTGGTATAGCAACTTTAATTACCGGCGGGATTGGCGTTTCAAATATAATGAATGTTGTTCTCGAAGAACGCACAAAAGAAATTGGTATTAAAATGGCTTTAGGTGCCAAAAAGGGAATGATACTGATGCAATTTGTTTTTGAAACATTTTTGATTACGGCAGTAGGCGGTTTCTGTGGATTTTTATTTGCCTTTGGATTAGTAAAAGTAATTCCATTTTTTAATATTGAAGAATTTATAGGTATCCCCACGGTTGATATATCGGTGGGATTGACAGTCATCTTTTTGTTGGGTGTAATTGGATTTTTCGCTGGAATCTTTCCCGCAAGGCGTGCGGCAAATTTACAACCGGTGCAAGCTTTAAAGCTTTTTTAGGATAACTATGAAACCATCAATTATATATAACGTCTTTATCAGAGATTTAAAAAAACAGAAAAAGAGAATTACTCTAACACTGGTGGCTCTTGGCTGGGGAACTATCTCAATTATGCTTCTTTTAGGATTCGGCGAAGGGTTACACCAGCAATTGTCTATTAATCAAAGAGGGATTGGCGAGGGTATAATCGTTATTTGGGGTGGAAATACTTCTAAACATTTCAAAGGACTGAACAAGGGACGATCAATTCGTTTTACCACAGATGAAGTTGAGTATTTAAAAAAACGAATGCCGGAACTCAAAAATGTAGCCGGTGAGTATTCAAATTGGGGTGTTAGCGTCAAGTATGGCGATAAAGTTGTCAGTGAACATATAACCGGTGTTTATCCTAATTATGAAATAATGCGCAATCATATCCCTCAAATGGGTGGAAGAATGATAAATCAACTGGATATGAAAAACAAACGTCGGGTTACTTTTTTAGGATTTGAACTGGCGGAACGACTATTTGGCACTGAAGATCCTATAGAAAAACAAATATTTGTTAATAATATTCCTTTTACTGTTATTGGTGTTGGGCATGATAAAATGCAGATGGGGATGTACAGCGGTCCGGATGTAAGTAAACTATCAATACCGGCAACAACTTTTGCGGCAATTTTTTCCAATCGTTATTTAAATAATATAGTTTTACAACCTAAAGTTCTCGATGATGGAGACGCTTTAGAAAAAAGAATTTTTGAAGTCTTTGGTGAACGCTATAAATTTGATCCCACCGATGAAAAAGCTTTGTGGGTTTGGAACATAATGGAAAATCAAAAAGAGATGTCAAATATGCTGATGGGCATAAAAATATTTTTGGGATTTATTGGTGCTCTAACTCTTTTAATTGCCGGAGTCGGAGTTGCAAATATAATGTATGTCTCCATCAAAGAACGTACTCGTGAAATTGGCGTTAAAATGGCGATGGGTGCCAGAAAATCTTATATACTAATTCAATTTCTAATAGAAGCTATCATTATTACATTCTTTGGCGGATTCGGAGGTATGGCTATTAGCTATATAATGATGGAAAGTTTCAAAAGAGTACCAATCGAATCACAGGTTATGGATTTTATGGGACGACCTACTGTCTCGGTAGAAATCGGTATTGTTGTTGTATTAATTTTGAGTATTATGGGAATTCTCTCCGGTCTTTTCCCGGCTATGAAAGCCGCTTCAGTTAATCCGGTTGAGTCTCTCCGTTACGAATAAGGGAACAATTATGATTGAGATGAAAAATGTAAAAAAAGTTTATAAAACCGGCGATGTAGAATTTTCTGCTCTCAAAGGTATTGACCTAAAACTTAAAAAAGGGGAGTTTACGGCTATTGTTGGTCCTTCCGGTTCCGGTAAATCTACTTTAATGAATATTCTCGGTTGCCTTGATGTGCCCAGCGATGGCGATTACTATTTTGAAGATAGAGCTGTAAATGGTTTAACTCACAATGAATTGGCAGATATCCGTAATAAAAAAATCGGTTTTGTTTTTCAAGCTTTTAATCTTCTCCCTTACGCAACCGCTTATGAAAATGTTGAAGTTCCTTTATTGTTTGCAGGTGTAAAAGCAAAAAACAGAAAAAACAGAGTCACAGAACTTCTCTCTCGAGTAGGGTTAGCGGATAAATTTGATAATAAGCCAACCGAGATGTCTGGCGGTGAAATGCAACGCGTTGCTATTGCACGAGCTTTGGCAAATGAACCGGACCTTATTCTTGCCGATGAACCGACTGGAAATTTAGATAGTAAATCCGGTGAAGAAATTGTGAAAATGCTCTTTGAATTACGGGATTCAGGAAAAACTATTATTGTTATTACCCATGATTTAAGTATTGCAAAACAGACGGAAAGGGTAATCAAACTAAAAGATGGTTTGATTGAATCGAACGGTAACAAGCTATAAGATAGAAAAACCATAATTCACTTTGAATTGTTTCCTTTAAAAAAGCGGCAGTTGCTCTCCTGACTGCCGCTTTTGTTATAATAGAAAGTAATGGAAATTTTATTTTTCAACTCGCTGTTGTTTTAGCTCATTTGCTTTGTCTATCAAGCCTAACAATTCTAAAATATCAGAACTCTCAGAATTAGTATATAACGACTTTACGACATCTTTTAAGTTTGCCAAAGTAGCTTCTTTTGCCCAGTAAGACTCTCTTAGAATTTCCGCAAACTCGGCGGCACAAGCTGACAATTTGAAATTTTCAGAAGCATCTTTGAATTCTGAATATGTTATAGATTTTGAAATCTCTTTGTTGATTTCATAAATCTCATTATCAATTGGATTTTTGTATCTTACATGAAGTTTACCAAGCGGTGCGTTCACTTTGGCGTGGGTTAATTTAAT
>QNAD01000349.1 GCA_003641345.1 Candidatus Zixiibacteriota bacterium
TGCCACATACCATAAAAAAAGCCGTGATAAGTTTAAAATAAGAGAAATTCCAGGTATTAAAGCTGTTGAAAATGCCATAGGAAGGGCTACTGAGATGGCTAAACCGGTTTTGTTTACACCCGGATGGGGAGGAGATATACAAAGACCCACAACAATTGCTTCGATGAATTTTCTGTCTTTAATCGCTGAAAAAACTGCACAATATGATTGTAAGTTGATTTATCCTACTCATGACCCGGTTATAATGGCAGTTGCTCAGGAAGTTGTTAAAGAAAGTTATGCTAAGATAGGGTTTCCGGATCGATATCGGGAGGATGATATCAGCTATGTGTCATCATCTCAGTTTGGATATGCCGCCGCTGTTGATGGAATACTATCTCGGAAAAAACCGGCATCAGTATTTTTATTAGGAACTTTTGAAGCAGAATCATTAATATTGGCTGAAACCGGAAATTCTATAAACGCTATTCAAATTGCCGGAACCGATTCAACAATACAGTTATCATTTTTCATTGTCGCCTGTGATTATACATTAATCGGGGAAGAGCTTTTTGCCGCATCAGGATATTTGTCGGGCGATAAAGCAATCTTAGCTTCGGTACGTGCTCAGGATATTTTAAAAGTTTTGATTGCCGCTTTTATTCTTGTAGCTGTGATTTGGAGTTCTATCGCTCTGTTTAATGACTCCTTAAATAATGATTGGTGGCAATTCTGATGAGCCGCACAATAGCATTAATTGCCTGCTTTGTATTTGGAATGATAATGTTCGGTCAGTATTTTTCTGATCACGAAATTGCTCATCAAATCAATCAAACTGTTCTGGAATATTGGCAGATTATTTTTGCTTTTACTCTTTTAATCGGAGTTATAAGCTATCTGAAAAATTCTATTAAAGATATGAGAAAACCAGAGAATCGTCCATACCGTTTGGTCTCTTTGGCGGGTCTTTTTATAATGCCGATTTTTGCAATAATTTGGGGAATAAAAGCAGACACGCCTTTTATGTGGATGTTTGAAAATGTTCAGGCTCCCATGCAAGCAACTGTTTTTTCATTATTAGCTTTTTTTGTTGCATCTGCATCATTTCGAGGATTTAGAGCAAGGTCATTACCGGCTATTATTCTGTTATCATCGGCGGCATTAATATTACTCAGTCGTTCTGCTTTAGGTGGAATTCTTTGGGATCAGATTCCGGAGTTTGCTGACTGGATAAGAAAATATCCATCGATGTCCGCCCGAAGAGCTATCTTGATAGGTATCGGTTTAGGTTCTTTGACAACCTCCCTAAGAGTAATTTTAGGTATTGAACGAACATGGTTAGGGGGGAGCAAATGAATAAAATTCAATCCCGTCATTGGACTTTTATCGGATTGTTCGTCTTGATTATTATAGTCATGCTATTCCAAGTGGATATGAAACTGGAAACATCGGCTCAAACTCAAAAGATGTTTGACTATATAGAAAACTTGCCGCCCAACTCTAATATTCTAATTTCATTTGACCATGAAGCATCATCACTTCCGGAGATAAAACCGATTGGACTGGCTTTGTGCCGGCATGTGTTTTCCAAAGGACATAAAATTATCGGTATGGCTTTATTTGCCGAAGGAACCGTTATCGGTTACAGGCTTTTACAACAGACAGCCAAAGAATACAACCTTGAATACGGGGAAGACTATGTTTTCTTAGGGTTCAAGCCCCAGTTTATCGCCGCAATTTCTTCATTGGGAGAATCTTTTTCAAAAACTTTTCCTGAAGATTATATCGGCAATAAATATGACTCTATTCCAATGTTAAAAAATATAAATAATTATGATGATATAACAGCCGTCATTTCAATTGCTGATGGCAACTTAACTACCCATTGGATGGAATATGGCGGTAGTAGATTTGATGTTACAATAATTGGTGGAATTACAGCGGCAATGGTTACAAGTTATGATCCGTATATTGCATCAGGGCAGATGTTTACTATGATTGCCGGATTAAGAGGAGCCGCCGAATACGAACAATTAATTAACGTTGATGGCGGTGCATCACGAAGTATGCTGGCTCAGACATCATCGCATCTTTATATTCTCTTACTTATAATAATTGGGAATGTAATTTATTTTCGTTCTAAAAGACAGAAAGGGGAGAGCTAATGGATATTGGTACCATAGTTGCCGGCATCTTGACTCTGGCTGTACTTTCTTTTCTGTATAGGGATAATCCTGTTTATAAAATGGCAGAATCACTACTTTTGGGTGTTGCTATCGGTTATCAATTAGTAATAGTTTGGTCAACTACTTTAGTGGATTTGTTATTCAAACCATTATTTGGAAATATGGAACTAGGTTTAATAATACCATTTATTCTGGGTTTGTTAATGTTGGCGAGAATGAATTCAAAAACATCGCTCTTGTCCAAAATACCAATAGGAGTTATGATTGGATCGGGAGCAGGGTTAGCTTTTCCGGTAATGCTTGAACAACGCATTTTAAAACAAATGTCCGCAACTGTTATGCCGGTAGTAACAGAGAATGGTTTCCCTGATTTTACAGCTATTATCGTAATTATCGGTGTGCTATCAACATTGACATATTTTTATTTCAGCAGAGAACATAAAGGAATGATTGGTAAAGTATCGAGAATTGGGACATACTTTTTGATGATATTCTTTGGTGCAACTTTTGGTTATACAGTAATGTCCCGGATGTCAACCTTTATCGGCAGGATAGATTTTCTCCTGACAGATTTCCTGCATATCCTGAATTGATATTATGATATGCCCGAAATGTAAAATATCTATGAAAGAAGAAAAAAGAACATTTCATAAACAACGTAAATGGGTTTGTCCCAAATGTAAAAAGGTTCGCTTTCAAACTACATCTCAAAAAAATAACCAGAAACCAAATGAATAAATAGTCATATGTTAAAGTATTTGTAAATAGAAAAATAACAATGCTTTTGGATTAAAAGAGATACTTACAAAAACGGGAGCATTCCATTGATTTTTGTTGACGAAATTACTTATTTTAGTTAA
>QNAD01000350.1 GCA_003641345.1 Candidatus Zixiibacteriota bacterium
ATTAAAATAACCGGCTATTCCACACATGGCTCACCTAAAATTGATAAAGTATTAAGCTATTCATCAATATGCAGTGGATTCATTTTAAGATAATGCGTAGCATCAATTTTTCTCTGAATATTATCATATCCATTTTGAACTTGCTCAACAGTTAATTCTAATACTTCAGCCGCTTGCTCAACAGGAATATTATTTTCCATAGCATACCACAGCATATCCATCCGATAGAAATCCAAGCCGAAGAAAAACTCAGCTTGTGTCACTTCAGAACTATAAGTATCAGTCGTTGGTACACGATCTTTGATTTCACTTGGAATATTGAGCACTTCTGCTAATTGGAAAACCTGCACCTTAAACAAGTGTGCAATAGGTTTAATATCTGCTCCGCCATCACCATATTTCACAAAAAAACCTTGTTCATGTTCATCTTTGTTACCTGTTCCGGCAACGATTCTATTTAATTTCTCAGCATAGTAATAAAGAGTTGTCATTCTTAGACGTTGCTTATAATTGGTAGCAGCTACAATCTGCAAATAAGCAGAGGTTGGCATTCTTTTTTGAATAATATCTCCATCAGGTGTCTCTATTGACAATTCAAAGATATTAATTTTACTTTTGTCCAAAATATTATTAGGGATAATTATTTTAGATTTATAACCTGGACCATACTCAGGGAACACTTTTTTTATCGCTTCATCTCTTTTGTTATAAACATTAAGTCCAGCAAGTCCTGCGGCAATATTCTCCATCTCGGTTTTAATCCCTAATTGGTCGGCTAATATTTGGGCGAAATTTTTACTGTCTGGCGAAGAATCTTCCTCCGGCATCATAACACCCAAAACTCTATCCGGACCGAACGCTTTAACACATAAAGCCACCACCACCGATGAATCAATCCCGCCTGAAATACCGACAACCGCTCCAGTTTTCTTAAGTTTATCTCTGGTCTGTGCAAAAATTTTATCAGCAATTTCCTGAGCTGTTTTCTCTGCGTCAATTTTTAGTATATCTTTGTGAAAATCCAAATTCCCACCCTTCATATTTTTTATTATTTTCCAAAAAATTAATATTCAACTTCAAACAATCAATTAAAAAATTGTTGGACATTATAAGTTATCGGATGCTTTCAATCTTTTCTTTATAAATCGACGAAATGAATATATATACTCTTTCAGAAAATCAATTCATTGGCTACTGTGGAATACGCATAAAAGAGCTTTATTCTTCTGTCTTTATCGGTCCCCGTAAATCCAAGAACTTTGATTAAAGCATATTTATTGTCCGATGTTACTAATTGAACCCAATCGCCCTTTTTTACTTTAATTCTATCACTGGTCAGTTGATATGATTTGTTAATATTAACTTTTTGTTTTACATCAACTAAATCACCCTTGAAAGGTAATAATGAAAATTTATTTTCTTTCAAAAAACCATCAAGACGATTAGGAGAATTCAAATAATTTTCACCGTTCTTATGGAAGTAATAAATATCATTATCAACATTGTCTGCTCTTACAATTTGATTTTTATCAAAAGAAAAACCATCATGTTCATCGCTATATCTAACTGACAATGAAATTTCACCATGAGGACCACAGACAGCTTTAGCTTCGTTGGATAAAATCGAATTCGTTAAGTTTGTGTATAATACAGTTGCCGTAACATAATATATTTTACCGTTCTCAAGTCCTTCAGCTTCAAAATGCTCAACGCCATCAGATGGATTAGTGTCTCCCTTAAAGGGAGAAGTATTAAAAGGTTCAAAAGTTTCAGGAATGTTTCCATTATATTTTTCTCTAATTGGTTTTTCGGAGATATAAATATTAAAGCCGGTATAAAGATGATCGCATTTCATATCCCAAATAACAGTTAGTTTTTCATTATGAGATTCAATCCGAAGGTTTTGCGGATAACAACTATTAGCTTGTTCGTCTGTTATTTTTTTGGGACCACAGCCAAAAATCACAACACACATAATTATAAAATTCAAAATAATCAATTTATGGTTTTTCATTTACTATTAACTCCATTTGTCTGTTTGCCATCATATTCTCCACAATTTCCCTTGAAATTTGAAAAATAACGTATTAATTTTTACATTGTTTAATATATGATTATTTTACCTGCAATTTCAATCTAAAAATTGAAAGCCTCAATTTGAATCATTTGTGTTTTTCTTACAAAATTCAAGAATCACTCAATTATTGAGCTGTCTGTAATAAGCTTTCTCAGTAAACTCCAACCATCGGTTTTGTAAAACATCAACATCGGCTTTAAAAATTTTATTCACAGCTTCAGGAAATGGATCTTCAGATAAATACAGTTTTTCCAAAGTCTCCAAATGATAAATCTCTAACACAAAAGCAACAAACGATGCCGCCTCGGCTGATTGGTATTTTTCATGGAACATATTTATAGTTGTGTCAACAGCTAATTCTTCAAGAGAAAGAAGTTTCTTTTCATCAATAAAATTCAATGTCATCTCATGATAATCCTGCCCCGAAAAATCAAACAATGTCATTATGCCTTGTTTAATGAAATTAAACTTGGGCTCTTTAGGATGCCAATTATAAAGAACATACTCTGTCATAGATGCCCCCAAATTGAAGGGCATTGAAAAATGAATTATATTGCTATCAACTGACGGATAATCTATGCCTGTGAATTTTTCCATCTGGCCATAACCGGTATAATAATAAATGTTAATTGTATCTTTTGGTATTTGAATTTTAAAATAATCACAAACCTGTTTTCTGAATTTTATAAAACCTTGTGCCATATCTTCAAGATTATCAACAAATACATGTTCAGGAGGATACAAAATGATAATATCCTCATATGTGTATGAAATCCAATTCTCGTATGAAGTGTCATTGCTTTCTATTTGAGTTGCAATATTTTCTTCTTTTGCAGTATCTGTTTTTAGGTTATTCTTTGATTTGTCCCCACCTTTTGTGCCACAACTTAAAATAAACCCTGAAATTAAAAACAGGATTAAAATCAGCTTATTTCTTGTGATCCTCG
>QNAD01000351.1 GCA_003641345.1 Candidatus Zixiibacteriota bacterium
ATGGCTTTGGGGATGGGTGATGCCGGCAGGGAGATGAGGCAACCAATGGGAATTATCAGTATTGGCGGTCTGGTTGTTTCAACTTTATTGACTTTAGTAGTTATACCGGCAGTGTATAATATTTTCTCACGATCTAAGAAAACTCAGAAAATTGATAAAGGAATCAGTAATGCGTAAAATATTTGTCGTTCTATTTTGTCTAATTTTATCTGTAACGTACCAGACTCGTTCGGAAACTTACGATTATAGTCATTTTTTGGAACAGGTTAAAAAGAATAATAAAGATTTAAAAATTGCCCATAAAGAGCTTGAACTTGCCAAGGCAACAAAAAAAGATGCTGTGTCAGGTGCATTGCCATCGGTTACTGCTTCGGCTGGATATAATCGAAATCTTTCCAGTTTATATATGTTTGCAGATTTAAGTGCTATGGGTGGCGAAGGAACATCGAAATTTAAAATTAATAAAAACAATGAATATCGTTTTGCCGTAAATGTAAACCAAACTCTTTTCAGCGGGTCGGTATTTTATGCTATCAGAGCTGCTAATGAATATAACAAACTTACCGGTTTTGTATATGATGCATCTTTTGATGAAATAATAACATATGCAAAAAAAGCATTTTATCAAACATTGCTTTTGAAACATATCTGGGAAATTTCACAAGAATCTGAAAAGAACGCATTTGAAAATTATTCGGAAATGCAAAACGCTTTTGAAAATGGTTTGGTGTCTGAATTTACATTATTGCAGGCGGAAGTTCGTTATCGGGATATGATTCCTCAAACATCAGAAGCTAAACGGAATTATAATATTGCTCTTCTGAATCTTGAAGATTTTGCAGGTGCTAAAACAGGCGAGTTAACTACTGTTGAAGGTTCTCTGGAAAAAATTCCGGATATGCCACAAGAACTTAAAATGAATGATATTCTTAATAAGCGTCCTGATTATAATGCTATGATGTGGGAAGAAAAACTTCGCACGACCGGAGTTAAAGCTCAAAACGCTGAACATTTCCCAAAATTATCAGGATACTTTACATATGCTTTTTCATCGCAATCTGATCAATTCAAATTTGAAGATGAAAATAATAGTTATATGGTTGGACTTAATTTGACTGTCCCGATTTTTTCAGGAGGGGCAACCTCTGCCAAGGTGCAACAAGCAAAAATTGAGTTAAGTAAAACCCAATTATCTATTGAGAAAAAAAGAGATGAAATTGATTTGGAGTTAAAAAATATAATTTTAAGATTAAAAGAAGCATACAAACGGATTGAGTCTGCAAAAGTTACTTTGAAAACAGCCAAGAAAGCTTTCTCAATTGCCGAGTCAACTTCAAAAGCCGGATTAACTACTCAGTTGGAATTAAAAGACAGTCGGGTTGTTATGGATCAGGCACAGCTCAAATATTTTGTAGTAATATTTGAGTACTTAAATGCCTATTTTGATTGGGAAAAAGCAACTGGTAAAATTGAGAGCTAAATGTAAAGCATTGTTGAAAATATTTTAAGAATTTGAAAAAAATCAGACAGTATAACGTAGTAGTGTTTCTTCCGGATGTGGATTTAGATATAATTGATTTTTTAAATTTTGAATGTCATGTTTCTCAACAAAATACTTGAGAAGAGTTATCGGTATTTGAACGGGAGTGATGCCATTCTGATAGTCATCGATTATTCTTAAAAGATATTCTCTTTCGGAAGTAGTAATTTGCTTTTTTAACAAATTTATGATACGTTTGAGAACCACGCTGTGTTTTTTAATAGTAGTTTGATATTTTAATCCTTCCATAAATAATCGTTTGTACTCATTTCTAAAATCAGCAGGTTTCATATTATTAATTTTAATCACTAATTTTTTCAGAAGAGTATAATGTTTTGGGCTATGAGCCTGCATCAGATATTTATGATTAAAATGAAATTCGATAGCTTTATTTTTGCTGAAATTATTTTTGAATAGTTTTTGAATACGAGCATAAGAAAATATTTCGCAGATAAAATTTTCTCTGAGATGTAAATAATTTAATTTCTTTTCTTCAATTACAGGTAAAAGGGGATATTTTTTCATTAATTCTCCGGCAAATAAACCTACTCCGGATTTTTTTATTTTATTAGAAGAGGTAGATACTTCTACTTTTTCCATACCGCAGGAAGGAGATTTGTTTTTAAGAATAAAACCGCTTAAATCTTTATAATCTGGTTCTTTGATTTTCTTTATTGAAAAACTTAACATAACATTAGTCCAGTTTTTGTTGGTTTTAACACTGACCATTTGAGGGCTTTTAGGGTTGTCAATCAACCACACAGGTTCACGAGGAACAGTCATGCCAATTTCAACTTCAGGACAGACGGGGATAAGGATAAAATAGTTGCTGAGAATATCAGTGATATATCGCATCTGTTTATGTTTTCCATCGTAGCGAACCTCATTTCCCAATAAACAGGAACTAACGCCGATTTTTAGATTTGTTTTTTTCATCGAAGAATTAATAAAATTTGTAAATTTATAATTATGTTTTTCTATTTGTCATTTTCAATTTTGATGATTAATGCAATCAGAGCTGAAATTATTTCAACTATCAGATTCCATATTCTGGCAACAATAGATACACCAATAGCTACATCACCAAAAAAGGATGCCAATCCTTTTGTAAGCACCAATTCTCTGACACCAATGCCACCGGGTGCAAAAAAGGCAAGATACCCAATCTGATAAGCCAAAACGAAAATTATTATAGGTTGGAAAATATCGATCCCAATTGTTGGTCCTAATGATTTTAATAAAAAATAAAATGATATGCCATAAAAAATCCAACAGACTGAGTAACCCAAAAATATTTTTAATGCAAGTAAGGGGCTAAGTTTGAAATTAACTTCAGATTTTTTTAATAATCTTAATAATAAATTATATAATTTAAAAACAGTTTTTGGCTTGATTATCAGAATCAAAGAAGCAAAAAAAGTAAATAAGGCAAATATATAAAAAATTGCTTTATATTCTTCAGGTAACAGGAATTCAACAAACCC
>QNAD01000352.1 GCA_003641345.1 Candidatus Zixiibacteriota bacterium
TACTTTTGTCCACGGCTCTTTTGCAAAGCCATGATCTTCGGGAAAGTTTCTGTTGCCGGCAACAAAATACGATAAAGCATCCTCCGGCGTATTACGAAATTGCTGTTCTGCCGCTTTTGTCGGAGTAAACAATACAGGGAAATCATTGTATCCGTAAAAATCCCCGATAAACTTACGGGCAGTTTTCGTTTGAATTTCCGATTGGTCGTTCAGTTTGCCAATGGCTACAACACCTTGTCCCCATCTGTCGAGGAATAATTTTATGTCCTTTGCCTGTATCATCAGAGGACAAAAATAAGAAATAATACTTTTGTGAAAAAATCCCGTTTTACAAATTACCATTATATTTGTTTGGAAATAAAAAAACCGGTAGTGCAAATAGTTTTATGTCTTGTGGGAAAAACCGTTTCTTCGAATATCAAATCGGAGTTTGATGGATTTATAAAACGGTTAGGTCATTACACTTCCTTTAGTATAGATTTAATTCCTGCAAGCAAAAACATAAAGAAACCGGAACAACAGAAACAGCGGGAAAGCTCCGAGATACTAAAAAAAATAAAGCCGGAAGATTTTGTGGTGCTTTTAGATGAACACGGAAAAGAATTTTCATCAGTCGCTTTTGCCCGATATCTGGAAAAACTACAATTACAATCCCGAAAAAGAGTTATCTTTGTTATCGGAGGTGCTTTTGGTGTGTCTCCTGAAATTTTTCAGCGGGCAAATATGGTAATGGCTTTATCAAAGATGACTTTCTCGCATCAGATGGTGCGGTTGTTCTTCGCAGAACAGCTCTACAGAGCTTATACCATTATCAACAAAGAATCATATCACCATTGAGAATGAATAGTTTGCAGAAAAATAGTATGCGTCTCTTTTTGCTCCCGGCAGCAATCATGATAATTGCTGTAGCAGGCGGATATTTTTCGCTGCATTCTACCGATAATATTCCGACAGCCAAAATCAGGAAAAACTTCGTCAATGCTCAAGAGACAATGGCAGAAGTTATGACAGAAACCGCATTACTGGATAATGATTCTACGAACGAAGAAACATTCATTCATTATTTCAGTCAACTGAATAAGCAACAAAATCAAATGTTTTTTTACCGGTTTCAAGAAAATCAATTACGGAACTGGTCGTCGAATGTATTAAATGTTTCACCCGATTTACTAAAGATTCCTGATGGAGCGGTTATTGAATACGACCACAACATCCTTCAGATTTTCAAGAGAAAAACGAAAAACAGCTTCTTGTTGGGTGTGCTGGTTATCCGCCGCAATTATTATGTTCACAATAAATATTTACGCGGGAAAAATAATCTGGGTATTCCCGAAAATGTCACCATTGATTTAACGACAGAACCCTCCGGACAATGGATTAACAACCTCTCGGGGCAACCGGTGTTTTCTTTGGTAAAGAACAAAAACTTTACGGAAAATACAGCATTGGAGAATTTATTTTTTTTACTCTTCATTATCGGATTTTTTCTGTTTTTGGCAGCCACTTTCCGGCTCAAAAATAAGTTTTGGATATTAGCTGTTTTAGGCGGCATTTGGCTCATCAGAATGCTGTCGCTTATCAATGAATTTCCCGAGGGGCTTTATCGCCTGGCTCTTTTTCAACCATTTACCTACTCATTCAATTCGTGGATGTTCTCTTTGGGCGACACACTTATTAATGTTATCCTGATTTTATTTTCCGTATTATTATTGAAACGATTTCTGCCCGAAAAATTCTCATTTCCAAAATTTATTTTACCGGCAAATATTTTATTGCTCGCCATTGTCTTTGAGCTAATATTTATGTTTCTTAAAAGTTTGATTTTTGATTCCAGTCTGAACTTTTTATTTTTCTCATTAACTACGGTCAATGCCAACTTGTTTTTTGCTTTGTTAGCAATATTGATTTTGCTGGTTGGTTTCTATCATTTATCAAAATTTTTATTGGGAAACTCTTTATCTTCGGGAAATAAGACAATATATTTTCTGAGTGGATTTTCAGGAGGCATAGGATTGTTTTTGTATCAAATTCTACGATGCAGCCACTGTTGGATTACAGGAATGGTCATCGGTATTTCTTTTGTTTTATTTTTATGGATTCTGTACTTCCTAAGAAACAAAAGACCGACATTTCCCTTTTTGATATTAAGCATCGGATTGGTTTCTTTACTGTTGGCATCTTTATTTTTCTTTTTCTCCGAGAAAAAAGCAGATGCTACCAAACGATTATTGATTGTCAAGTTAGCTAACAAACGCGACTTTATAGCAGAATCGTTGTTGCCCGAATTAGGACACAACATCCTTTCGGATACTACAGTATCCAATATATTATTTGACCAATCGGTATCTTTCGATAAAACAAATGAATATCTTACGAAAAAGTATTTCCAGGGATTTTGGAATAACTTTGACTTTCAGGTTACGGTTTGTAATCCGTACGACAGTCTTAATGTGCTGGAAAATAGCGAGGTTGTAAATTGCTTCTCGTTCTTTAATAACCTAAGAAAGATTAATGGCATACAACTCTCCGATACCAACTTTTATTTCCTGGATAACAATAATGGAAGAAATAGCTATTTGGGTATTTTGCCATTTTATCGCAACGGAAAACTGGTTCGTTTATTTTTAGAAATAGACTCAAAGCTCATCTCCGTAAAATTAGGATACCCCGAATTGCTGATTAACGGGAAAACTAAAGATATTGAAAGTCGTAACGAATTCTTTTACGCAAAGTATAAAAATGGGAATCTGATTGCACAATTAGGTGATTTTGCATATCCTACCATTGATCGAAACTACCGGAAGGCATTGGGCAAAAACCAGTTTTCCTTTCTGAAGACAGACAAATATAAGCATCTTATCTACAAAAAAGACAGTCAAACGGTAATTGTGCTTACCAGTCCCAAAAATTCATTCTGGGAATTTCTGATGGAATTTTCCTATTTGTTCCTATTTGGAGTCATTGTGGGAATTACTGTCAAGATCTCCGGCAAAAAAGATTTTAATGAATGGTTTCAA
>QNAD01000353.1 GCA_003641345.1 Candidatus Zixiibacteriota bacterium
AAATTTATATGCTAAAATTTACAAACGTTATCAGCTTGAAAAATCTGTCAATGGTTAATAAAAAGAGGTCAGGAGTTAAACTCTTGACCTTTTGTAATTTGAAAATCAATATTTTAAAAAATCAGATTGAAATTCTTTCCTTTTTTACAACACAAATGCGAAAGATGTTTCTTAGCTATTAGCATTTTATCTTCATCATAAAAGTTATTTTTGATTTCCTTATTCACACATAGACAATATGCTCTGCAATTATTATAAGCATTGCAATAGAATTCACTTGACAAATAATAGGACTCTTATATATATTATATGTAACTTAAAATTTACATGTATAGGACATACAGCCCGTTCCAATCTTGTTAATGACAACTTAATTAAATTGTT
Source organism: Candidatus Zixiibacteriota bacterium (assembly GCA_003641345.1). The sequence goes on from QNAD01000353.1 coordinate 385, forward strand.
AACTTCTAATATGGAGGAATGGCTGTTTTTTTTCTAAACTGCTCACACAGAAAAAAATAATTCACTAAGAATTTAGGAGGACTTATCTTATGTTCAAAAAAAGACAGGTATTGTCTATTTTTCTGATTGTCTTTGTTAGTTTCTTTATTACATTAACTGCATCATTTGCGGGCGTTTACATGACCGTCACAGGACCTGGAGTATGTTCGAATAATGAAATAATACCCAACCAACAAGTAAATTTTAATATTTTCTATCACAATAATTTCCAGAATCAAATCCATGGTACAGCTAATGGTTTTGTTCTTTACTCTCAGGATGGAGCAACATGGACTTCCCCCTACGTTGACACATTACCGATTTATACATCTTTGTTTAACACAAATATAATTCATTGGCTAAGTGTTGACGGACAATACGCAGATACTATCGGATTTATAAATATCGTTAACCAACTTGATCCAGACCCCGGTGAGGGGATGTTCCCTGGATATGACACTATTGTAGCAATTATTTCAACAACTTTTGATAATAGCAGTGTTGGGACAACTTTTTGCGTCGACTCCACTTCCTTCTTATCGGAAGGTGACTGGAATTGGTCGAATAGTATGGGTACACTTGTTATTCCAAGTTGGAGCGGGCAGAGATGTTTTACAATTGTTCCTGATACAACAATACCGGACACTATGGGCTACACCGAAGTTAGCATTACCGCCGAAGGAGCTATTGGTGCAGTGCCAACTAATTCGGGCGAAATAACTTTTAATATTCATTACACAAATGTCTCTGGTTTTGATTTACAAGGGTTCACCAATGGATTTAAAGTATATTCCACGGATGGTGCCGTTTGGTCGCCTTTGGTAGCAGACACAGTCCCTGGAATAGGGAATTATTTCGACTATGGTGTTTTCATCAATGAGTTCAGTAATGATGGATTTGGAGAAGATACTATCGGGTTAGGCGGAGTAAAAATGTATTCAGATGGCTTCCCAACTCAAAACAATGAAATTCTTTTTACTATTAAAACAACTGTCGATTCAGCGCAGGATGGCAAGACAATCTGTATCGATTCCGTTTTTTATCCACCCACAGGATCTTGGTTATGGTCTTTCGGACCTGACGGTGATACAAATCCTAACTGGTCTGGTCCGTATTGTTACACAATAAATACGGGTACTGATCCCCAAGTGGATGCATCAATCTCAATGTATATGACCGGTCCCGGAGCAGGGACGTTTGACACCTCTGGTTTTGTATTTGCCGGACTGCCGGTTACTTTTAATGTAGCAACCGTAAATAATTTAGGTGCTAATATTCCCGGTTTCACCAATGGCTTTGTTCTCCAAAGTGATTCTGCTACCTGGTCACAACCGGTATTAGAGTATAACTCATTTCTGGACACATTGTTTGATTTTGGTTATTTCCTGAATGAATTCAGTGTTGATGGTCATTTAGCTGATACGTTCGGTGTAGGCGGCATTGCCATCTACGGGACCGGTTTTTATAATGGTTTCAATGCCGACATAGTAAGTATCACAACAACTTTCAGCGAACAATCGATTGGTTCAATGGTATGTTTCGATTCTGCTTTTTATCCTCCAACAGGTTATTGGTTGTGGTCATACAGTGGGGGTAACGCGATAACACCTAATTGGAATGGACCATATTGCTTTATGGTTATGCCGTCTGATTCAGGGCAACTTGCCCATGATTCTCTTATCATTGAATCTAACACTTTTTCCCCTTGCGATAATGATTGTATAAGTGTTGCAGTTAAAGCAAAATTAACTCAGCCAATCAAAGGAGCTACCGTACCAATTCAAATTCCATATGGTGTTGAAATATGCTCTGTTTCTAATACCGGATTAATCACTGAAGATTGGAATCTCGAGTATAATATCAACTATCAAGAAGGTTATGTTCTGGTCGGATTATTTAATTTAGTCGGAGATATACTTGAAGGTGAACCAACTCTATTTAATTTAGAATTTAAAACTACTCCTTTATGTGATTCTACCAATTGGATTTATTGGGATACTACTCTATCTAATGATCAATCTCGAAGATTATTATTTTCAAGTGCTCAAAACCTTCCCGTTCATCCCGGTTTCAATAAATACAGAGACGCATCCACTATACTTGGATATTTACCCGGAGACATCAATGGGGATGGCGAAAGAAACATAACAGACCTCACTTGCCTGATTGACTATTTATTCAATGAAAGCAATTGTATATGTAATCTGGGTGCCGCCAATATGAACGGTGATTGTTATGGACCGGACATTTCAGACTTAACATTTTTCGTCGATTACTTATTCCTAAACGGATCGACACCTATGTGCTCTTACACATGGACAGGCAACTCTTTAGCACCTAAACTGAGTTCTGATTTATCTATTGGGTATCTTTGCGAGTCGGGAAAAACAACAATCTATCTCAATTCCCCTGTAGATTTAAGAGGCGTCCAACTTACATTAAACAGCCAAACTGAAATTAATTTAAACAATCTTGCCGGAGAGAATTTTGATATTCTTCACGGTATAAAAAATAATTCTTTACAGATAGGATTGACAGACTTAAATAACCCAAGTCTGCTTAAATCAGGAAGCTATCCAATTTTAGAATTA
>QNAD01000354.1 GCA_003641345.1 Candidatus Zixiibacteriota bacterium
ATTGCTTACTCTCAAGGATTTAATCCTTCTATGAAACTCTCATTTGGTCCGCCGTTGCCGTTGGGATTTACATCGGAGTGTGAAATTTTCGATTTAGTTTTTGATTCAATTGTTATGCCTTATATGATTGAGAATTTAAAAAAAGTTTTGCCCGAAGGTATCAATATAATTGATTTTAAAATCATTATGACAAAATCAAAATCTCTCGGAGCGGCTTTAAACAGAATTGCATATAAAGTCCCATATCAGAAGTTTTGGAATTATGAAGAAATACAAAATAAACTTGATAATATTTTATCTCAGGAAAATATCTTGATAGAACGTGTAGGAAAGAATAAAACAACCGAAATTGATATAAGACAAGGTATTTACCAGTTGAATGTAGATAATGAATTTATCACTATGACACTTGGTATAGGAACCGGCGGATATGTTAAGCCAACTGAAATTATTGATTTACTTGATGCCAAAGAAAATAAAGAATATTTAGCATATCAAATTCATCGCCAGGCAATGTATCAAGTTGATGATGATGGAAACAAAATAGAATCGTTAAGTATATAAATGTATAAAAGAAAAAATTTAAAATTTGATCCGGTTCGTGTAGCCGCAGTCGAAGCTCTGGTTCTGGTAGAACAGGGTGAACAATCAGATAGTGCTGTTAAGAATGTAAGTAGAGGGAAAAATTTTCGCCCAATAGATAATCGTTTTCTGATGCAACTTGTTAATGGTGCAGTGAAAATGAGACGAAGATTAGACCATGAAATAAAATTTTACCTTGCTAAACCATCAATTAAACTTCCTATTCTTCTTACAAATATTTTACGGCTCGGCATGTATCAGCTTCGTTTTACAGATAAAATTCCTGCCGCCGCCGCAGTCAATGAATCAGTAAATATCTGCCATCATATGCTTGACAAAAGAAGAGCTAACCTAGCCAATGCGGTTTTAAGGGCTGCTATCAGAGAACCTAAAAAAGTTAAATATATATCTAAAGAAGAAAATCCTGTAAAATATCTGGCAGATTTTTACAGTTTCCCTGATTTTTTCGTAGAGTACTGTTTGAAAGAATTTGATATAGAAAATACAGAAATATTACTTAAAAAATATAACTTGCCTCCTCGCGTTACTTATCGCGTAAACTATTTAAAAGCCAAACCGGAAGAAATTAGTGAATTTCTCACTGAAAAAGGTATCAAATTTACCCCCGGCAGTTATCTAAATGAATTTTTACATATTGAGAGTGGCGGTTTGCCTTTTGAAGAAGAACTAATTGAATCTGGAAAAGTTTTTGTTCAGGATGAGTCCTCCGGTCTTCCTGTTCGTTTATTAAATCCTCGCCCTGGAAGTTCTGTAATTGATTTAGCCGCTGCACCAGGAGGCAAAGCTACTTATTGTGCTGTAAAAATGAGAAATAAAGGCAGAGTGACCGCTATTGATAAATCTCATAATCGATTAGAGCTATTGGTAAAAAATAGCAATAGGCTTGGAATAAATATTATTTCTCCGGTAGTTTGTGATATGGGTGATTTTAAGGGTGGTCCATTTGACAGAGTAATATTAGACCCTCCATGCACTGGTTGGGGCACAGCCGGAAAACATTCAGATTTACGCTGGTCGAAAAAACCGGAGGACATCACTAATCTGGTTAAAATACAAAATGCATTGATTGATAAAGCAGCCAAACTGGTTAAACCGGGCGGTGTAATGGTCTATTCCACCTGCACCATTATAAGAGAAGAAAACGATCAGATTGTTGAAGAATTTCTATTGAAAAATCAAGATTTTGAAATTGAGCCAGCAACAGAGTATTTTGATGAAAAAATTGTTAATGCTCGCGGGTTTGTAAAAACTTATCCGCTGATTGAAAATATGGATGGCTCTTTCTGTGCCCGTCTCAGAAAAAAAATCTGACATTTATTTATTAAGACCTAATATTAAACTTGCTTTAATCACTAAGATTATCAAAAATGTATCTAATAGTTTAATAGGAACTTTTTGAGTGTGAACGGTTAAAAATTATATGTCACAAATTAGAGCAACAAGGCTTAATCAAAAACCACGAAGAAAAAGAAAATTTCTAGAAAATATATTACCGGTTGGTAGTTGGCAAAGAATAGTTATTACAATGATTATTCTGCCGTTATTTTTTCTGTTTTTATTAGCCATAATAACCAACCAATTTATTATGCCACAAATTACAAGGCATGGCTCAGAATTTCCATTACCAGATTTTTCCGAATTGAGATTGGTTGAAGCTCAGTATAATATCTCAGAACTTGATTTAAACTATGAAATTGCATCACATGAATACTCCCCCGGAAAAGAAAAAGGGATTGTCTTAAACCAATTTCCAATTGCAGGCACCAAAGTTAAACCGGGGCGTAAAATAAAATTGGTTGTCTCAATGGGACAAAAATTAGTTCCTATCCCTGTTGTTGCAGGTCGCTCAGTAAGACAAGCAATGCTTGATTTAGAATCATCCGGTTTAGTATTGGGTGAGATTGCTTGGGCATTTTCAGATACTTTACCGGAAAAAATTGTTGTTTTCTCATATCCAGCCGCCGACACAGAAATTCCTATTGGCTCACCCGTAAATTTAATGGTTAATCACGGAAGGGCATCTAATTTTACTTTTATGCCAAAAATTATTGGATTAACTATCACCGAAGCCATTAAACGACTTGAAGATAAATCACTCAAAACAGGTATTGTTAATTATAAGACCAACGAAAACTATCTTCCGGAAACGGTTTTGGAACAATCAGAACCGGTTGGAACTGAACTTGATGTAGGTACCGAAATAGATTTGGTTGTCAGCACAACGGAATAAATATATTCATTTTTCAGATAAACATATTGAACTATTTAATCAACAAGCTTTCTTTATAAATCCTGCTTGACAATTCATAAATTTTCTCGTCATTTGTGCTTATGAAAAAGCAAATCATATATTTCTGCCTGTTGCTAATACTTATAATAATCGGATGTTCCCAATCTGAAAAACCGGA
>QNAD01000355.1 GCA_003641345.1 Candidatus Zixiibacteriota bacterium
CACGGATTTTCATTACGAATCGGGTTACGATTTTCTTAAAATTTATGATGGACCCAATGCTCAATCTACTTTGATTGGTAGTTTTGATGGGGATAATTTACCCAATGGAGGCACAATAAATTCCACAACGGGTTATTTGACTTTGGTTCAAACTTCGGATCAAGCTGAAAATAAAGCCGGTTTTATTGCCAATTGGCATTGCGTGCTTCCAACTACTCCACCCATGGCTAATTTCAAGGTTTTAGATACTCTAACCTGCACGGGCTCTGTTGGTTTTCAAGATATGACAACCAATGGTCCCCTTCAATGGAGTTGGCATTTTGGCGATGGAGATAGTTCAAATTTGCAAAATCCCACTCACCAATATCTGTATAATGGCTTTTATAATGTTACTCTTATTGCTACTAATAATAATGGAAGTAATTATGCTACTCAAACGGCTGTTGTTCACGTGGATAAAGTCCATAAACCCTATGCTCCTTCTAGGTCTCTTTGCAATGGTGGCATTTTTACTCTTTCGGCAACCGGTAATGGTGGAAAGCTCAAATGGTATGATAACCCCACATCAACCACAGTCATCGACACAGGGTCAATATTTATTACTCCCAATCTTTCCCAGTCTCGGACTTACTATGTTGAGGAAGAAATGCAATTGCCTGCATTAACCGGAGGAAAACCAACAAATTCAGGTGGTGGCGGGAATCTCAATTATAGTCAAAGTCTGATTTTCGATGTGTATAAATCCTTAATCCTGCATTCGGTTAATGTGTATGCCAATGGAAGCGGCACAAGAAATATCACTTTGAAAAATAGTAGTGGCACGTCCATAGCTTCAAAAACTATCAATGTTGCTTCCGGATTAAATACTGTAATTCTTGATTTCACCATTCCACCAGGGACCGATTACAAACTTGAAGGTAAGAACCTCTATCGTAATAATTCGGGGGTGAGCTATCCTTATACTTTGCCGGGTTATTTAAGCATCACAAAAAGCAGTGCCGGTTCAAATCCTTTAAATTATTATTATTATTTCTACGATTGGAAAATATTACAACCCGCTTGTTTGAGTGAAAGGGCTGAGGTTCACGCTTATGTGAATAGTTCTGCACCGGTTGCTGATTTTAGCTATACCAGCAACGATCCTTATATCTCTTTCACCGATAACAGCCAGAATCCCGGTTCCGTATCCTGGAATTTTGGCGATGGTGGTGCTTCTGCTTTGAATAATCCAAACCATCTTTATGCACAAAATGGAAGTTATCAGGTGACTATGAATGTAAATAATGGCTGTGGTGTCGATTCTAAAACCAAGACTATTGCTATCAATCTTGCAACAGGTATTGAAGAGGCAAATAGCGAATCATCAATGAAAATTTTTCCAAATCCTGCTCAGGGATTTGTGAATATTGATTTGGGTGAAAATTCGTCAAAAGGAACTTTTGAAATTATTGATTTTACGGGAAAAATAGTTTTCTCTTCTTTTGTTGCAAATAATACCAAACTTTTAAAAGTAAATATTCATAACTTTGCATCCGGTTTTTATTTATTGAAGTTCAATACAGGTAATTCCATTTCAACAAATAAGCTTGTTATTTATTAATTTAAGAAACTACTGATATGAAATCTTTTAAAGTCATTGGAATCATTATCTTAGGAATGATAATTCTCTTTTTTATTTATGCTATTTTTCTCCCCAATGAGGTTGTTACCGAAAAGGAAGTTGAAATTAATGCTCCTGTTGAAACGGTTTACGATTTGGTCAATGATTTCCACCAATGGCAAAATTGGTCCCCTTGGTTCGATACTGCTCATGAGGTAACTTATGTGGGTGCAGATAAAGGGGTAGGTGCAGTGATGCGTTGGGTTGATGATAAAGATAAAGTTGGGGAAAGGAGCATCAAAACTTCGGATTTTCCCAATTCCATTATTGTTGTCACTCAATTCAGGGAGGAACATTCCACTGCTGATATGACCTTTGAATTTTCTTCGATGTCTGATCAAAAAACAAAACTGACTTTAAAGTTTAAAATGGAGAGTCAGTTTAGTTATCCATTTGGTCGCTATATTGCTTGGCTTATACAGGCTGGTGTGGATAATAGTTTTCCTAGGGCATTGGTGAATATTAAGGATTATGCAGAAAAAGAGAAATCTGATACGCTTGATTATAAGGTGATTGAGGAGGAATTTGCCGTAAGCAATTATTTGCTTATTAAAGATTCGTCTGCCATGGAAGTGATGGATAAAGTGATGGGTAAAAACTTTGGACAAATCATGAATTATATTAAGATGAGCGGATTGGAAGTTCAGGGTGCTCCGGTTGTATTTTGGCAAAAATTCAATCCTCAAGGAATATCAGTTTTTTGGGCTGCTATGCCTGTAAATGAAGGCACTAAAGTTCGTGGAAGGGTAGAAAACTTTAAATTTGAAGGAGGAAAAGTATGTAAGATAGAGTATTTTGGGGCTTATGATAAATCCGCCGGTGCATGGAATACTTTGGATAAATATATTGCCGATAAGGGTTACACTATGAATGGTGCTCCCTTTGAGCAATACATTACCGACCCTGTAACTGAGCCTGATACAACAAAATGGCAAACAAATATTTATTTTCCTGTGAAATAATTATAGAGAATAAAATAAAAAAAAGGCATCCTTTGAGGATGCCTTTTTTGTTTTTAAATTTATCATTATTATTAGTAGGGTTTTTATATTAATATATCGTCCTTTTTGATATATGACATTTACCAGCAGTTTTGATTTATAAATGGTATATTTGATTTATAAATGGTATAACTGCATTTTAAATAATATTCAAATAATTAAATTTTGATGAAAAAACATTTCCTTTTATTGATTGCCTTTGTGTTTGCCGTAGGCTACGCAAAATCGCAATATTCTGTATTATTGGTGGATGATGATAACAATGGTACGGATGAGTATTCAACAATTAGTACTGCTCTGAGTCATTCGGGGTATTCTTATTCTGTGTTTAATATTGGTTCA
>QNAD01000356.1 GCA_003641345.1 Candidatus Zixiibacteriota bacterium
TAACCTGAGCTCGACATAAGATTTGTTCTCATTTCCAGAAAATTAGTGCATTATTCAATAATTAGTTTTTTTACAAACAAATCCCCTTTTCGTGTAAATATTTTGACAAAATAAATACCAGGTTCCAAATCTTCGATTTTAATTATAGATTCAGAATTCAGAAATTTGGATTGTTTTACTATTTTACCTGTTATATCCAAAATGTCTATTTTCCCATTCACAATTAATAGGTTATCATCCGTAACTCCGATGTAGTCGTGTGCCGGATTTGGATAAATTAGTATCCGGTTTGCTAAATCATTTTTTGGAAGCCCTGTATAATGGTCAAGGTAAATATTTCGGTTGCAACTAATGGCAGAATTTCCATCAACAAACAGCGTTAGCCATACCAAATAATTTCCAACAGAAACACCTTGTGTATTCCAATTTGCCAAAGATTGATTTATCAGGTTAAAGGATGCAGCCGAAGTATCTTTTATCGGTATCATATTGCTTGTGTCCGGCAACGAATATTGGATGGTATATCTGGTAATTTCAGAAAGATTTAGCGGACCATTGATGTCGAAAATTCTTCCTGTGATATTTATTGCAGAATCTACGAAACCGCCATTTAAGGAATCGAGCCACGCTTCGGCAAAATAGCCGTTATCGTTAACAACAGGAATACTGTCGTATTGGCAATTGGCATAAAACATCTCCGAATTATTATTAACTACTGATGCCCCGGAAATAACTGATCGGTAAAGCCACGCCTTTGCATCGTTTTGGAAATTAATGATTTGTGCGGATCCTCCTGTACGGATTATTTGAGAATTGTAAACGAAAGTTCTGCTGTCGTTTGTACCACCAAAATATCCACCCGTTCCGTCGCAAGTACTGTTTATCACTTTTGTAATACCATTTCCGAAGCCAAGCGATTCGCCATAAATACAACTGTCAATAACTATTTCAGAGGAATCTGTAGGGTAAAAGTTCCATGCCTCCACCGTTGTATTATTTACCTGAAACTGCCGGTCGGAGAAAGGTGCCTGATAAGTTGTGTAGTTTTGCGAATCAAAAAAACCATTAGCGGTATTAACTGAAGTACCATCAAAATAAAAACCGCAGGCAATCAATATTGAGTTATTGACAACTACACTACTGTTCTTTTTGGAAATAATTCCCCAAAATACTGCATCGGCATTAGCAATATGAACGGAAAAGTCAACACCGGAAACACCTGATAACGAGTCGGCGAAATAATAATCGCCCGTAACATTACTGGCATTCGGAACAGTAGAATTAGCCGGCGGATACGAATAATTTGCCGTGTCGCCATCTGCAAAAGTAAACCAGATAACGAAAAAATCAGACGCATGGATATTGATATTCGCACCTTGGGAAATTACAAATTCCATTCCGCCAGAACAACTGTCCACCACCAAAGAAGAATTTCCGGCAACACCCATTGTCATAGGCAGGAGGGTAGAAAAATAATCTGTGTTGTACTGATGAAAGAAACTGCTATCTACAAAATTACCACCCAAAGCACCGGCACCAAGATAATACTGCGACCGGTTTAAGAAAAATCCCGCATGACCTCCTGCCGCCCAGCTGTATTGTCCTTTGTAAGTCATCGGAATATTGACAACCGCACTATCCATCTGTACTAAGCTCTGTCCTGCAAGGAAAAAACTACACGGTAGATTTACAGTATCCGAAAAATTTGCAATAGCACTATCTTGCATATAAAAAAGTTGATTCGCCGTAAAAACGCTATGGTTTACATTCAACCGACCGGTACCCACTACAGCAACCATATCGTTTACAGTAAAATTGACCTGATTAGAAAGATTTAATTCACCATTATTCAGAATATATAGCGTATCGTAATTGTATGTCCCTGATGTCAAAGACATCACCTCATTGGGATCGGTAAACCCAACCACAAGATTTTGTGCATTAACAATGGAAATGGTAAGGCAAAGGAGTGAAAATAAAAATAAGATTCTCATATGTTATGGTGTTGATCCTTTAAAAACTATTTTACAATTATTTTTCTTGAAAACATTTGTCCTTCTTCGTTAGTAAGTTGCAACAAATATACGCCTTTTGAAATGCCTTTTGTTTTAATAATAAACTTAGGTTCGGTGATATTGTCTTTCTGCAATATTTCTTGTCCTTTAATGTTAATCAATGAAACATCCCAAACAGCATTTTGATTATTTTCAAATTCAATGGTGATATATGAAGATGCCGGATTCGGATAAACCTTAAAAGAATTGCCGTTAAAACTATTTGTGGATATGCCGGAGGTATAATCATATTCATAGCAACCGATATCAATTACTGCCGGCGGAATATTATCTCCATCAAGAATTCTGTTATTACCATCAAAATCTTCTAATCCGGTATTGAAATTTGTAGTATCCGGTGTGCCTGCATCAATACACGGACTAAGTGCCGAAAAATCAAAATCATTATTTAATGTGTCAACAAAAATCGGGTATGTCGCAATTGAATTAGAATCTTGCTGATAGTCTGTTTGATAATCGGAAAATCCGGACATGGTATAATAATCTACCACAGCACTTCCCCAACTGATATTTATTAGTGTGTCGTTACCAGACTGATACCAACAGTTGTAGTCTATATTGAATGAGTCCAAATCGCTGGCCCTTAATACAAACAAACACGATGATGTAGCTTTGTAGAAAATATTATTTAGAATATAAAAGTTGTTTGTAGCAGCTTCATTTTGTGAAATATAAATATGTCTTCCCCGTTTAATGGGGCGTTGCAGATGTCCCCATGATTTTCCGGCATTAATGCAGGTATTGTTTATGAAGTAAACATTTTTGGTCTCCGATAATGAATCTCTGTTCCAGTATTCATACGACCATTCGGAGTTATAAATCAGATTATTGCGATAAATAATATCGGTTTGTGAGGCAGGATTTCCTTCGTTTTGATTTGTCAAAGCGGCATCATAAATTTGTCCTATCTTGCATTTCTCTA
>QNAD01000357.1 GCA_003641345.1 Candidatus Zixiibacteriota bacterium
TAATATTTTTTGAGACCGTCAAAAACAGGAAATGAGATTACCATATCCCCTATTTTTTCAGGACGAAGGAAAAGAACTTTTTTAAGTTTATTAGCATCAAGCGGTTTAAATTCTTTTATCCCAGTTTTCAGAAAAATCTTAAACAACCAGAAAAAAGATGCTTTTATTTTATGTTCAAGCGGTTTAAGTTTATCCATTAGTTGCTTCTACTTTTGAAAATTGGACAAGATATTTTTCAATACCATCAATCATGTTTGGTAAATTCAGAAATGTATCCCATCGTTTTTTACCCTCAGCACCAAATTTTTTCATTCTTTCCGTATCACTTAAAATATCAATTACGGTCATTGATAATTTAGAAGAGCTTTCAGGTTGAACAAGTTCTGCTGTTTGATGATTGATAACAACTTCGGGAATGCCTCCCACTTCACTGGCAACAACCGGCAAACCTGCTCGCATTCCTTCTAATATTGCTATTCCATACGGTTCTTCTATTGAAGGATGAATCATTATATCAGCCGCAATCAATTCATCGTTTAGATTGTCAAGCATACCAGTAATGATAAAATATTTATCGAGGTTCAATTCTGAAATCTTTTTTTCAAGCATTTCCCTATTAGGTCCATCACCTAATAATAAAAATTTTATTTCTGGGTAATGCTTAACAATCTCAATCGCCGCCTCAATTAGATAAACATGCCCTTTCTGATTAACAAATCTTCCTGATGTAACCGATATAATTGAATTTTCAGTAATATTGTATTTAGCATTTATTCTTTTTCTGCATTCTGCTCGATTTCCATCACCTTTAAGTTTTGGAATGCCAATTGGAATTACTTTAACAAGTTCAGGTTTAATATATCCAAACTTTGTAATTTGTTTTTTTAATGCTTCCGACGGCGTCAAAACTCCGTCAATCAACTTTGGAGTCAAAATCTTATGAGACAGGCTGTCTTTGGTAATATCAAGCCCAACTGACCAAATAACTTTGGATGCCCCTTCCCAACGAGCGGCAATCCCACCCAATCTTATATCTTTGGTAAAATTAACAACGACATATTCAATTTCATTTTTTTTAATAAATGATTTAATACTTCCGATAGTAAACGGATTAAAGTCACCGGAGATATCGAGCGATAGAAGATTAATATCAGGATTACTTAAACTCACTCTCCTCAAAAACTCCGAATCTTTTCTACCACCTATTGTAATCTTATGTCCTCTATCTGCCAGACCGGAACCGACCAAACGAATCCATTCTTCCATCCCACCATAGGTTCCTGTTTCGATTGAATCTAAAAAAAGAATCTTCATCATTATTCTCTGAACTGGATTGAATGCAACCGTTTATAAGTACCATTTAATTGGAGCAGTTCACTATGAGAACCTTGCTCAACAATTTTCCCGTTTTTAATTACTACGATTCGGTCGGCATGCTGAATAGTTGATAAACGATGAGCAATTACAAGCGAAGTTCTTGAAGACATCAACTTGTCAATAGCATCCTGCACCAGAAGTTCTGATTCAGTATCCAAAGCCGAAGTTGCTTCGTCAAAAATTAAAATTTGCGGGTTTTTCAAAAGTGCTCGAGCAATTGCCAGACGTTGTCTTTGTCCACCGGAGAGCATCACGCCACGGTTGCCTACCGGAGTATCATACCCATTGTCTAATTTTGAAATAAATTCATGTGCATTAGCCATTTGGGCGGCTTCTATAAGAATCGTATCAGACATATTGTCAATACCATAAGCAATATTATTGCGAACCGTATCATTAAATAAATATGTTTCCTGCGTAACAATTCCCATCAATGACCTAAGTGAACTTAGCGATAATTCTTTTATATTACAATTATCAATTGAAATTGAACCTGACTGCGGATCGTAAAAACGAGGCAATAAATCAAGGAGTGTTGACTTCCCGCCTCCGGAAGGTCCCACAAAGGCGACCACTTCACCCTTTTTTACCGTAAAAGAAATATCATCCAGAACTTTATCTGTACCATTATAGCTGAAACTAATATTAGAATAATTGATAGAATCAGTAAGATTCGAAAGGATTTTTGGTGTGGGCGGATCAGTTACTTTTTCCGGAGTATCTAAAACATTGAAGATTCGCTCTGCCGCCGCCATTCCTTCCTGTAGTTTTATATGAATCTGACTAAGAGATTTAACTGGCTTGATAAGTGAAAACATCGCTACTACATAGGTCATAAAATCACCTGCGTCCAGTTCACCGGTACCGGCAATAATCTGACTTCCGGCATAAATCAAAATGATAATTCCTGCTATCGAAGTCAGCGTGTCATTTATAGGAGAAGCCAAATGTCTTATTCTTGTCATGCGAAGCAATGCTTTGAAAAAATTAAAAGTTGCTTCGGAAAATTTCTTAATTTCAAAATTTTCCATTGAAAACGCTTTAACTATCCGAATATTATTAACTGATTCCTCAAGAACCGCATTAACATCTGCCATCCGCTCCTGCGACCATTCTGAATATTTTCTTAATTTTTTTCCAATAAACCAGATAAATATAAAAACTAATGGCATAATTACCATTGCCAGAAGAGTTAATTTCCAACTAATAACAATCAAAAAAGCCGCAAAAAGAATCACCATAATTGAATCAGTTACTAACCTATTGAAACCGATATCTATAGACTCATTCAGCACCACTACATCATTGGTGACTCTTGAGATAATTTGTCCTGTTCGGCGGGAATGAAAATAATCCAGCGACAAACGTTGATATTTACCAAAAAGCTTATCTCGAAACGAACGAATTATCGATTGCTGGACAAACGCCATAAAGAAACCCTGAAGATATAGAAATAGATTCTTCCCAATAACTACAATCATAATCAACCAACAGAACTTAATTAAAGTATCCTGCCGATTGTCAGCAAGCACCAGTTCATTTATCCAATTTTTCATATCCTCTTTAAAGGAATCGACCGAACCGGTCAAATCTTTTACAATTTCAGATGTCGCCGACGGA
>QNAD01000358.1 GCA_003641345.1 Candidatus Zixiibacteriota bacterium
TGTTGGAGCATCCTCATTAACATCAACCGAAGCAAATAAGTTTTTGGGTAAGTTTTTATCCAAAACCGACTCGGAAGCACCTGTGTCAAGAATCAGATAGTAGAACCTTCTGCCGATTTTTGCTTTAACCAAAAGATGTAACCCGTTTTCGGGAATAGGAACACGAATTAATTTCAGGACAATTTGCATTTTAAAGTGGTAGTATTTCAGAAATCTCAAAATGGTCATAGATTTCAATTTGTGTAATCAAACTTTTGAGTATTTCTTTCTTTCCTGTCGTAAAAAACTGATATTCCGGCGGTGTATTACAGTTACATTCCAGATCGAAACTAAATAAAATATTTTTTGTTTGCAAGGCAACCGGCTCGGCAGAATTTATAATTGCAACATCTTTTTTACCGACAATAATTTTAATTTGCTCACACAAAAACAGATAATGCGTACATCCCAACACAAGCGAATCAATGTTTTGTTCAAGCATCGGCATAATATATTTTCGTAAAATTGTTGTCGTCTCGGGAGCATTAAATTTCCCCTGTTCTACGGCTTCTACCAACCCTTCACCTACTTGTGTGTGTACCTGAATACCTTTGGCAAAAGTTTCTGTTGTTTCGGTAAAATGTTTCCCCCGAAAAGTACCGGCAGTTGCCAACACACCAATGTGTCCTGTTTTTGTATGGAGGGCAGCAGGTTTTATGGCGGGCTCCATTCCTATAAAAGGAATAACATACAGTCTTCGCAACTTCCTGATAGCGTGTGCTGTTGCTGTATTACAAGCAATAACAATCAACTTAACTTTTCTCTCCAAAAAAAAATCTACAATTTTTTTAGAAAACCGGTAAATTTCCTCCGGCTTCTTCTCTCCGTAAGGAGCATGAGCACTATCGGCAAAATAAATAAATGACTCAAAAGGCAATAATCTTTTTAATTCCTTCAAGACGGAAAGTCCTCCGACACCGGAATCAAAGATTCCGATAGGATGATTGTTTCCTGTACTCATAAGTTTTTATGCTTTATAGAAAGGTGGTCTTACTACTTTAGCTTTCAAATTTTTATTACGAACACGGATAAAAATTTCGGAATCTTTTTTCGAAAATTCCGTAGGCACATAGCCCATTCCAATACCTTCTCTTGTCATTGGAGAAATGGTTCCTGAGGTAACAATCCCTATTTTATTACCTTGGGCATCTACTATCTCGTACCCATGACGGGGAATACCCCTGTCTATCATCGTAAAGCCAATCAATTTTTTGGTAACACCGTTTTGTTTCTGGTTCCACAAATAATCTTTGTCAATAAAATCCTTGTGATCCACAAATTTGGTTATCCAACCCAAGCCACCCTCAATAGGCGAAGTTGTATCATCAATGTCGTTACCATACAAGCAAAATCCCATCTCCAGTCGTAGCGTGTCGCGTGCTGCCAGTCCAATGGGTTTGATATTGTATTCTTTTCCTGCCTCAAACACGGCATCCCAGATTTTCCCGGCATATTTATTTGGGAAATATATCTCACAACCTCCCGAACCGGTATATCCTGTTGTTGAAAATAATACATCGGGAACACCTGCAAATTCTAACATTTTGAAAGTGTAGTATTCCATATCTTCAACGGGTGTGTCGGTTAATTTTTGCATAGCTTTCAGTGCCAAAGGTCCTTGTATTGCCAACTGTGAAGTTTCGTCAGAAGCATTGGTTAATTTAACATCAAACTTGTTTTGACTATTGCACCAGTTCCAGTCTTTATCAATGTTGGCAGCATTGACTACCAGCAAATATTTGTCCACGGCAAAACGATAAACCAATAAATCATCAACTATGCCGCCTTTGCCGTTCGGAAAGCAGGAATATTGCACTTTACCGTCGAAAAGTACGGAAGCATCGTTGGAAGTAACCCACTGAACAAACTTAAGAGCATCGGGTCCTTCTACCCAAAACTCGCCCATATGCGACACATCAAAAACGCCTATCCCTTTACGGACAGTTACATGTTCTTCAATATCGCCTGTGTATTTTATGGGCATTTCAAATCCGGCAAACGGTAATATCTTGGCACCTAATTTTTGGTGTACTTCAAATAGGGCTGTTCTTTTCATTTTCTTTTTTTTATTTATTATTTGGAAAAGCAAATGTAATTATTCCTGTGAATTAATTTTCTGTTTGAGAAAATGTTTTTGTATAAATAAAAAAACCAACCCTGTTAAGAGCCGGCTTACAGCATCAGAAGAAGAAGAGAATCTAGTATCTATTAATGTAATAGTACAAATTGTTGATGCTGGAACTAAAACTAAACGCATTATTAACCACAAAAAAGTTTTCTTTATCTGCCACATAAGGATAAGCAAACTTGGCGAGTTTCAATTTTGACGATTCAAACGACAACAGCATCACCAGTTGCAAAAGTTGATCAGACGAAATACCGTTGTGACGGATTGCCTGACGGGCAATTTTTAAGCGGCTGCTGTCAAAGGCCTGCCTCGAGATCATTTGCTTTAATCCCATAAATTTATTGATACCCATACCATATCCATAAGTCGGGGGAGCATTTAGTCCTTCTTGAATAATCAGCTCATTGCTTGGCGATGAATATCCCAAAGGCAAAACCTGAACGACTTTTACATGACCGTAACGGTTTATACGGGCACGAACAAACGCATTGACAGGAACTTTTATTGCTCCGCTGAAAACTAAAGAATTGACTTGTGAAAATCCGTTATAGATATATTTGTAAACTTTCACTTTGTGAAGTCCCGGACGCATATTATCGAACGAAAACTCGTTGCTTACGGTTCCGTAATAGTGTTCGTCAATTTGTAATGAAAATCCCGAATAATTCCATGAGGAAATAACCAATTGTGACCCGAAAGCCAGTTTTGAAAAAAACAAAACCTGAAAAACGATTGATAAAATTGCTAACTTTTTCATGATGTCCTCCTTTTTTCTGAAGGTAAAATCCAAAGATTGTGCCAAGAATTAGAATGTGCTAGTAA
>QNAD01000359.1 GCA_003641345.1 Candidatus Zixiibacteriota bacterium
CTCAATTGTTTCGATAACAATTTTGCTTTTTGCCATCGGATTTTTCTATTTCTTCAGTCAATTTTACTTTCCTGCTTTTCCATGGGTATTTTTATTTATGGCAATTCTTCACGCTTTTCTTCATGTTTTACTTCTGAAAAAAATTGATACTTCCCCTCAAAAATTTATTAACGCATTTATGTTGATAACTACTTTGAAAATTTTCATCATTTTAATATCACTGGCAGCACTACTCTTTTTCCTCAAAAACAATGCCTTACAAATTGGAATTACAGCACTTATTTTGTTTTTCACCTATTTGATTCTCGAAGTTAATATTTTAATGAAAAATTTTAGAAAATAAACTTGGCTATTTAAAATAAGGGTATTTACTTTGTCGCTTCAAATTAGCTATTTACATGATTAAAAATATTTTATTATTTTTTTTATTTCTAAGCATCTCTGTTGGCTCTTTTGCTTCAGAAACAACCGATTCACTTTCTGCTACTCCAACAGCAGCAAAAGAAAAGTTTCGTGCCGACAAAATGATTATAGATCATATTGTCGATGCCTACGAATGGCATATTACCACCATTGGCGAACATCATATATCAATTCCTTTGCCGGTTATCCTTTATAGCAAGACTTCAGGATTCCACTGCTTTATGTCTTCAAAATTTCACCATGGCGAGAAAATGGTTAACAACTTTAAAATAGCTAAAGAAAAGCCATACGAGGGAAAGATTGTAGAAATAGTTAATGGAAAAGAAGTTCGTCCGTATGACCTATCTATTACAAAGAATGTTGTTGCACTCCTTTTCAGTATGGTACTAATTTTATGGATTTTCCTATCCGTAGCCAAACGCTACAAAACAAAACCAAATACAGCACCTAAAGGACTACAATCATTTATTGAACCTGTTGTTTTATTTGTCCGTGACGATATTGCCAAATCCTCAATTGGTGAAGAACGATACGAAAAATTCACACCATATTTACTTTCCATTTTCTTTTTCATTTGGATTAACAATATGCTCGGACTAATTCCTTTTTTCCCGGGAGGTGCCAATATTACAGGTAATATCACCATTACCATGTTATTAGCTGTCTTTACTTTCATCATTACCACTTTCAGTGGCAATAAACATTACTGGCAAGAAATTTTCAATAATCCTGTCGTTCCGTGGTGGCTCAAGATTCCTATCCCACTGATGCCTGTCGTTGAATTTATCGGCATCTTTACCAAGCCATTCGTTTTGATGGTTCGACTATTTGCCAATATGTCTGCCGGTCATATTGTGGCACTCGGATTTTACAGTTTGATATTTATTTTTGGGCATATGAGCATTGGTGCCGGCTACGGAATTTCTATTGTTTCACTAATTTTTACAATCTTTATGGCACTGCTTGAATTGCTTGTTGCATTCATTCAGGCCTATGTGTTTACTTTGTTGTCTGCCCTCTATTTTGGTATGGCTCGACCGGAGGAATCACATTAAATTTGTTCTTTTTTTATTAATTAAACATATCGTTTTATGATTACTTTAAGTGTTATTTTACAAGCAGTTGCAAGTATGGCAATCGCAAAGATGGGTGCCGGAATCGGTGCAGGAATTGCTGCCATTGGTGCAGGTATCGGTATTGGTCGTATTGGTGGTAGTGCTGTTGAAGCTATTGCCCGTCAGCCCGAAGCCGTTGGTGATATTCGTTCCAATATGATTATCTCTGCTGCCTTAATTGAAGGAGTTGCCTTCTTTGCTATTGTAATTTGTTTGTTAATCTTATTCGTTTAAGATTTATTACTTGTGAGCGTACGGTTGGTACGCTCACATTTTTTCAACTAAAAAAAGGATGTTATGCAGTTAGTTACACCTGATTTCGGATTATTATTTTGGATGTTAGTTTCCTTTCTTATCTTCATTTTTCTTTTGAAAAAATATGCGTGGAAACCTATTTTGAAATCCATTAAAGAACGGGACGAAAGTATTGAACATGCCCTAAAAGCAGCCGAAGAAGCCCGTGCTGAAATTGAAGAAATAAAAAAAGAAAGTGAACGCATACGACGAGATGTATTAATTGAAAGAGAAGGAATTATTGATAAAGCAGTACACGAAAAAGATCGCATTGTCGAAGCAGCCAAGCATCAAGCAAAAGCAGAAGCCGATAAAATTTTTCAGGAAACAAAGCAAGATATTGAACACGAAAAGAAACAAGCTATAATAGAATTAAAAAACCAGGTTGCTACAGTCTCTATCCAAATTGCAGAAAAAGTACTGCGAAAAGAAATGGCTAATAAAAAAGATCAGGAAAAATATATTAATGATTTATTAAAAGAAATAAACCTTAATTAACGAATGAATATCAACAAAATAGGTGTCCGCTACGCCAAAGCACTTATCGCATTATCTGTCGAAAAAAACATTGAGGATAAAGTTATTACTGATATCCGGCTAATTAATGGTTTAATGCACGAAGAACATCGAATGGAAGATTTCTTCAAGAACCCTACTGTAAAAATGTCGGATAAGATTAAATTCTTCCAAAGTGTTTTTCAAAACAATATCGATGAGTTGACAATGAAATTCCTGGTAATGGTCATCAATAAAGGCAGAGAACTATTTTTAAAAGATATTTTTAGAAATACCATCGACTTTTACCGTGAATTAAAAAAGATAAAAGAAGTTACTTTAATTACAACCAATGATATTGACTCTGAAATAAAAGAAAATATCATCAATTTGATGAAAAACTACTTTTCAAAAAACTATACGATTGATATTCATCATAAAGTGGATGAAGAACAGATTGGCGGTTTTTTATTGGAAGTTGACAATAAACAACTGGATATGACTGTCAAATACCAAATTGAAACAATTAAAAGAGATTTAATCAATACAACTTTTCAAGTAAAATTATAATTTATGGCAAATATTAAACCATCAGAAGTATCAGATATTCTAAAAAAAGAACTGGAAGGTCTCCATATTGATTCGGAATTCAA
>QNAD01000360.1 GCA_003641345.1 Candidatus Zixiibacteriota bacterium
CCAGATCAATGTTGATAATAGTAAACGGAACTTGGTTGATACACAGCGTATTGATTCCAATCAGGTGACTAAACTCACACAACCATAAATTGGTAATGAATCCGGCATCTTTAGGTGCCAAAATAACTTGGTTAAAGAAAAAATCTTTGAAAAGGAAAGCAATAATTGCCACTAAAATAACTGCAATAATCCCTCGTATGATATGTCCCCGCAGGTCATCAAGATGTTCTCCGAAAGACATTTCTTTATCCTTACCGGAATTACGATTGCTTACATTTATTGTTTCGGGCATTGAAAGGAATCATCGTAGAAAAAAGAAGTTAATTATCCTTTTTATCTGTAGTTTTTTTGGTGTCACCGTCAATATCTGTTCCGCTCATTCCGTCTTTAAACTCTTTAACACCCTTGCCCATTCCTCTCATCAATTCCGGAATTTTTCTGCCACCAAAAAGGACTAAAACAATTATCAGGATAATGATAATTTCTTGTCCGCCGAACCAACCTAATAATATTGAATTTGTAATCATCTCATACAATTTAGTCTTTACAAAAGTAGGGAAAATTTATTTATCAGCACCTAAAATGTTTTTTTATCAGAAAAAAATATAAAACAATCAATCTCCTGTTTGATAAAAACAGTATCTTTTTGTTCTCAGGTTTACAACTATTAAATGTTAGAAATTGTTAACAACGGAATCTTTCTGACCACATTCACAATTTATTTATATTTTTACATTTTTTTAATAAAATGAAAATCAAGAAATATTTTGTACCGTTATTTATTATTGCTTTTATTGGGAGTATACTTTTCAGCTCCTGTTCTGTGTTTCGGAAAACGGGAGAATCTGCCAAAACAAACGGCAAAGAAAAAGTTTACCTGAACTATAAATTTTCATTTTATGAAGGAGAGCGACAGATGATGCTTGGTAATTATTCACTTGCTTCACAGTATTTTCTACAATGCAATAAGTTAATGCCCGACAGGGCAACACCTTATTTCCAGTTGGCACAGTTGTATTATATGAATAAGGACTATCACAACGCTGTGAAATATACTGAATTGGCACACAACAGGGCTTCGGATAATCTATGGATAAGTGAATTTTTGGTTAATCTCTACGAAGGATTTAATAAATACGATAAGGCGGCTGAACTGCTTAAAGAAATTTTACGATTAAAATCCGGCGATTATACTTATCTGTTGGAATCGGCAAGGGTAGCATCTATTTTGGGTAAAGATGTGGAGGCATTAAAAACCTACAATGAGTTGGAAGAAAAATTCGGTGTATCGGAAGTTACAAGTCTGGCAAAAGAAAAATTATTTTTGTCAAAGAAGGACTATCCTAATGCCGAAAAAGAAATAGATAAATTGATTAAGGCATTTCCGGCAGAAAAAAAATATACCGGACTAAAGGGCGACTTGTTGATTTTGCAACGAAAATATGATGAAGCAGAAACTTTTTATCAAAAAGCCATAGAAGAAAATCCCGATATATCGCCATTTTATATTGCACTGGCAGAGATTTATCAGTTGAAAAAACAACCAGAGAAAGCAATTACAGAATTAAAAATTGCTTTTGCCAATACAGATGTAGATATTCAAAAGAAGGTAGAAATTATTTATTCTTATATGCGGTATTATCAGGATAATCAAAAAATATTTTCCGAAATTGAATTGTTGATAACGACGCTTATTAAAGCAAATCCGGAAGCTGTGGAAGCACATACCATCTATTCCGATTATTTGGTACAGGCAAAACGCTACAAAGATGCCCGCGAACAGCTGGTGATGATAAAAGAAAAAGCAAAAGATAATTTCTTGTTGTGGGAGCAGTTAGTATTTTTGGATGCCAACCTGGAAGATAATAAAGCAATGTATGACCATGCAACGGAAGCAACGGAATTATTTCCCAATCAGCCGAAATTTTTCCTGTATGCAGGAAGTGCTGCTTTTATGATTCATAAGTATGCCGATGCCATCAAGCCCTTGCACAATGGGTTGGACTTATTGGTCAGTGACAGTGTAGGTGTACAGAATCAGTTTTATACTTATTTGGGAGAATCATACTATCACCTGAAAAAACAAGATAGTGCTTTTTACTATTTTGATTTGGCAGTAACCGGCGATAGCACTAATTATTCGCTGATGAATAATTACAGTTATTATCTGGCACTGGCAGATACCGGTTTGGATAAAGCATTATCAATGATAAAACGGGTGATTAAGCAATATCCTGAAAACCAGACATACCTAGACACTTATGCGTGGGTATTGTATAAGCAAAAAAAATACGAAGAAGCGTTACGAATAATTGATTTGGCTGTAAAAGACGGTGGAAGTTCTAGTGCTGCTATTATGGAACATCAGGGAGATATTTTATATAAGAATGGAAAGAAAGAAGATGCAATTTTAGCATGGGAAAAAGCGATGAAATTAGGTAAGGGGTCCCAATTTTTATCACAAAAGATTAAGGAGGGCAAGCTCATTGAAGAATAAAAATATTTTTTTCTTTTTTGTCATTCTTTTGTTTCTCGGGACATTGTCTTGTACCGTTCATAAAGAAATAGTAAAAATACCTCATGAAAAGAAATTAAAACTTATTTCGGACAAGAGATTGTTAAAAAAAACAACGGAGAACTATTTAATATATAGTTATTTAACATTGAGGTTCTCCGGAAAGGTGCAATGGGGAAATACCGCTAAATCTATCCGTGGCATTGTAAAAACAAAACGGGACAGTATTATTTGGATCTCGTTGTATCACTCTACGGGAATCCCTGTAGCCAAAATTGTAATGACCAAAGATTCTGTTATTTTCCTGAACCGGTTAAACGATACCTATTATACCGGAAGTTATGATTTTTTGGAAGACCAATTAAATTTCTCGTTGACATTTAATAATGTGCAGAGCGTTTTATTTAATGAACTGTTTTTGTATAACGACACCGTAACAAAACTTAAGGAGTTGAAAGATTTCAA